>JAEEGN010000065.1 GCA_016280345.1 Selenomonadaceae bacterium
ACGGTGTGGCGGCGGCTGGTGAGGCGAAGACGCCGGTGAACGGGGGCCCGCACCGGATCCGGCATCCGCTTCACTGCGGCGGCCACAGCCCGGATATGGTCCGGCGTCGTGCCGCAGCAGCCGCCGATATAGGCGGCGCCGGCGGCAACGAGCTTTGGCGCCCAGCGCGCGAAGTCCTCCGGCCCCATGGGGAAAATCGTCCTGCCGTCCACGAAGCGCGGCAGGCCGGCGTTGGGCTGGACGCTGATGGGTTTGGCGGTGCTTTTCGCCAAGGTCTCCACGACCGGCAAAAGCTGCTCGGGGCCCAGGGAGCAGTTGACGCCGATGATGTCGGCCCCCAGGGCGTCGAGGGTGACGGCGGCGGTCTCCGGGTCGGTGCCGGTGACGGTGCGGCCGTCCTCGCTGTAGGAGAGCTGGCAGATGACGGGAATCTTCACCGCCAGGGATTTCGCGGCCAGCAGTGCCGCCCGGGTTTCCTGGATGTCGATGGAAGTCTCGATCAGCAGGTAGTCGGCGCCGCCCTCGGCCAGCGCCGCCGCCTGCTCGCGGTACGCTTCCCAGGCGTCCTCGAAGGGCAGGTCACCCAGAGGCGCGATGAACCGCCCCGTCGGTCCCATGGACCCCGCCACCCGCGCCCGGCCCCGGGCCGCTTCGCGGGCGATGCGGACGGCGGCGACGTTGATGTCCCGCACCCGGTCGGCGAGGCCGTAATGGGCCAGTTTCAGGCCGCAGCCGCCGAAGGTGTTCGTCTCCAGGATCGTGGCGCCGGCGTCGATATAGGCCTCGTGAATCTTCTTCATCATCGCCGGCCGCTCGAGGTTCACGAGCTCCGGGCACTCCCCGGCGGTCAGCCCCGCCGCCTGCAGCATCGTACCGGTGGCGCCGTCGAATATATGGATCATGAATGACAACTCCTCGCTTGTGGAAAAAAATGGGGATAACCCTCCATGATAAGTATAGTGTATCCGGCATGGTTACGCAAGAGCGACGGCGAAAGACAGGCATAAAACTTGACTATCACTCCGGAACGCCTATAATTATGATAAGGGAATACAGGCAAAAGAACCGTATCCGGAGGGGACAGCGCGTGAAAAAAATCGTCGTCGTATCCATGGTCAAAAACGAAGCCGATATCATCGAGAGCTTTGTCCGGCACGCATTCAGCTTTGCTGACGAAATGATCCTGGCGGACCACATGAGCTCGGACAAGACGCCGGAAATCCTGAAACGATTGCAGGAGGAAGGCTTCGCCCTCACCGTGCGGAAGTATTACCGGACGGAGCTGGCCCACGCCGAGGTGATGAACGACCTGCTATGGGAAGCGATCCGGGCGCGCGGAGCCGACTTCGTGCTGCCGATGGACGCCGACGAATTCCTCGTGAACACGGACACCGCGGAGTCCTGCCGCGCCATCCTGGAACGCCTTGACCCGAACGTCCTCTACAAACTGGAATGGCGCAACTACGAGCCGCTCCATCCCCACGAGGGCGAGGATACGTTCCTGCTGACGCGCCCCTGCCGGCGCGGACGCGATTTCGCCTCCGGACAGAAGATCATCGTCGGGGCGTCGCTGGCCCGGCGGAAGCCCTTCCGGATGATCCAGGGCTGCCACTACGCGTATTGGGAAACGGCCGAGGGCCACGTCAGAGTCCCCTGGACGACGGCACCCCATCTGCATACGGCGCATTTCCACTGGCGCAGCGAGGAGCAATACACCACCAAGCTGGCCACGAGCTGGATCAACAACGTCGCGAAATACTCCGTCAACACGCCGACCGCCGATTTCCTGAAAAAGGGCTACCATGCGCTGATGCGCGGCGAGCCGGTCGAGCAGGGCCAGATGATTTCCCGCGCCGAGGTCTTCGACCTGCGGCCCTTCGTGCCGCCGCAAACGCTCCGCTACAGCCGGGACGTCCGGCCGGACGCCTTCCGCAACCTCCTGGCCGCCAGCGAGGCCCTGGCGGAAACCTACCTCGAATCCAAAGTCCTGGCGCGGAAGAAGATCGTAACGATGGTCGTTCCCTACGGCGGCGACAGGAACGCGCTGACGGAATCCCTGCGCCTCGCCGGCGAGCAGACCTATCCCTATAAGGAAATTTTCGTCCTCTGTCCCGGCGATACCCCGGCGCCGGAAAATCTGAGCGATGCCGCCCCGGACGCGGAAACCCCGCTGACCGTCCTGCGGAACGGGGCAACGAAGGACGTTTTCGACCAGCTCTCGGAAAAGGCGCGGGGCGATTACGCGCAGTGGCTCTTCCCCGGAGACGCCATGACGCCGGACAAGGTCATGAAGATGACGGTCTGTCTGGAAATGCAGGACTTTCCCTTTCTCTTCGCCTTGACGAACGGCGACCGGACCTTTGCGGAATGGACGCCGTACACGGATTTCATCGTCGAGCCCCGGCCGGAGTTCCAGATGATGGACCCCAACGTAATGTGGCAGCGCCTGCTCTGGATGGGCAAATACCCCTCGGGGGGCGTCACCGGCCTTCTGATTCGCCGCGACGTGATGGAGAAGCGGCAATGGCTGCGCGACGGTTTCCTGGAGGAACGGCCGCTGCTTTTGACGATGTTCCGCTCGCTGCTTCAGATTGAACCGGGGGAGGATGACGAGAGCTCCGTGGCCATCCTTCAGGAAACCTACTGCTCGCGGGACTGGGACCAGATCGACCTCACGAACTGGATATGGCACCAGATCGAATGGGCCTGCCTGCTCTCTCTGGACCGGCCCCTGCTGGACGGGGAGGTTTACCGGGACGCCGTGCAGCGCATCCGGGGCAACGAAGCCATCGCGGCGCCCCGCCGGCAGAATATCAGCGCGGCGCTCTGGCAGGAATACCAGGCGGCGCTGGCCGCCCTTTGACGAACAAAATCAGACGTTTTCCGATGCCGCTGCCGGCACCCCGCGAGAGAAACCGGCAACGGCCTTTCTTTTTCCCTACCTTTGCGCGCCGCGACAAAGCGCGGGAAAAACGCGCCGAAGAAACGATGAAAATTATTTTCATAAAAGATATTGAAATATATTCTCATTTGCGCTATAATGGACCCATCGTAACGGGCGGGAAAACGGGCTCGCCACTACCAGGGGGGCGCAGGCGGATGGGGACGGCGGAGTTCGAGAATCTTCTGGGACGGCTGTGCGCGCCGACGTTCCGGGCAATCAAGGCGGGAAGTCTGGTGGCCCTGCCGAAGAGGGACGGCGACGATATCGCCGGGCAGCTGGCACGGTACGTTCCCTGTCTGGCGAGAAGCGGCACCGCGCTCTTCTGTCTGGCGGACGGCCCCTCGCGGCTGCTGGTGCTGTTCTACCGCCCCGCCGCGCTGGAGCGGGCCCTGGCCCGGCCCGGCGCGCGCCATCTGCTGGAACGCTGCGGCTATCCGCGGAAAGCGTCGCTGGAAAAGCGGCTGGCCCACCTGAAACGGCGGCTCGCGGAAAGCGAGACGTTTCCCCACGAGATCGGGCTGTTCCTCGGCTACCCGCCCCGGGACGTGCGGGGGTTCATCGAGCACCGGGGCCGGGATTTCACCTGCTGCGGCTATTGGAAGGTGTACGGCGACGCGGCCCGGGCCCGGGCTCTCTTCGACCGCTACGACGTCTGCACAGCGGCGTTCTGCCGGGAACTGTCCGCCGGGGTGCCCATGACGGCGCTGCTGCCGGCAGGGGCACGGGACGGCCGGGAAGTTGACGATGCGTTAGGAGGAATGGTTGAATGAAAAAGATTGCTGTCATTTACTGGAGCGGCACCGGAAACACGGAGGCCATGGCCCGCGCCGCGGCGGAAGGCGCCAGGAAGACCGGGGCGGAGACGGCGCTGCTCCGCGTCGATGAAGCGGACGCTTCGTCGCTGGCCGCTTACGACGGACTTCTATTCGGCTGCCCGGCGATGGGGGCGGAAGTTTTGGAGGAAAGCGAATTCGAGCCCTTCTTCGCCGCCGCCGAGGACAGCCTGGCCGGAAAGAAGACCGGCCTTTTCGGCTCCTATGGCTGGGGCGGCGGCGCCTGGATGAAAGATTGGGAGGAGCGGGTCCGGGCGGCCGGCGCCGATCTCGTTGCCGACGGCGTGACGACGCAGAACGCGCCGGACGAAGCGGCTCTCGCGGCCTGCGAGGCGCTGGGCGAAGCCATCGCCCGATGACCGCGCCTTCCTGTCGTCTCCCCTCCCAGCCGGCGGCGTCTCCGTGACAGCCGCCGGTTTTTCCGCCTCTTGACGACAATGTGAATACAAAAGAAAATTTCCGGTAAATTATTGACATTAATAATCAAACGCGGTAATATAACAATAGTAATTTTCATATTCAACAGGGCTTCGCTTGACGACGCCCGGAGCACAGGAGGAAGGACTATGTTTTCAAAGAGTGATTTCTGGATTGGTCTGGCGGTCGGGGCGGTTGCCGGCGTTTTCGGCTACCGTTTCCTGCAGGAGCGGGAGCAGCAGGCGCTGGCTCTGGAGAGCGGCGCGCCGGCCGGACAGGTGCCGCTGGCCGAGCTGGAACGCCAGAAGGAAGAGCTTGAGGACCTCATCGCGGCGCAGAAGGCCCAGGAAAAGTAATCCGTAGCGGGGGAGGCTGCCCAGGATGGGACAGCCTCCCCTTTTTGCCAGACCGCGCCGCAAAAAGCCAGCGCGGCCATCACGGACGGCTGCCGGAAAAACGCTTTTTCGCCGGCCGGAGGGAGGAATTTCCATGAAACCACTGCCGCTGGGCCTGCCGCTTCTGGCCAGCGCCGCCGGGACGCTGCTCACGCTGGCCCTGCCGTCGAAACAGGGCCATATCGCCTTCGGGCTGGCCTGGGCGGGGCTTTCGGCGCTCCACGCCTGGCAGTACCGCAAAAAACTCTCGCAGGACCTGAAACGAAACGGAGGTCTGTTTTCCGTCATGCATCTTCCACAGTCACGGCTGGAGCTCTTCATCCGCACCGTAGAGGTAGCCGCCTATATTCCCGGCCGGATCCGGCTCTACGCCCGTCCTCTGACGGGAAACGCCGCGCTGGCCCGGCAGACCGAGGCCGAGCTTTTGGCGGCGACCGGCGTCACCAGCGCCCGCGTCAATACCACCACCGGCTCTATCCTCATCGAGTACGACCCGGAAAAGCTCCGCCAGAACCCGGAACTCGCCCGGATTGAGGAATACGTCCGCACCCACGTGAAGAAGCGGCGCGGCTAGAAAGCACCCATCCGGCAAATACGCGCCGGGCAACCTGATCATCAAAGAGAAAGAAGGGAGTTTTTCATGTCATATATGTCGGGCATCATGATGGGCATGGCCCTGGGCAAAGGAATCCGCCAGTGCCTCGGCGGCGGACAAAGCGGCGGCTTCTTCCCCGGCGGCGGACAGGGCGGCGGCAGACAAAGCGGCGGCTTCTTCCCCGGCGGCGGACAGGTCGGCCGGAAAGGGCAGGGCGGTCAGGGCCGGGCATCAAACAGGGACCTTTCCGGCTTGAAGGATTATTTCCGGCGGAAAGCGGCGCCGGCCATGACATTGGCCCGGGCCATCCCGGGCCGTCGCCGCTACTACGTCAGGGCCCTCCTTGGAAACGAGCCGCTGGCGGCGGCGGTAAACGAAGCCCTGTCGCGCCTCTCCTGTATGGACGAGGTCCGGGCGAATCCCGTCACCGGCAGTCTGCTGCTCGTCTATCACGGCGACGAAGCGGCCGTCGACGCCATCGCCGCCCGGCTGGCCGATCGGGTCTTCACCCCTCCCGAAAGGGCCGCGCTGCTCCTGGAGGAGGCGGAGACGGATCTGGCCGCCGTCGGGCGCAGCATCCGGCGCACGACGACGGCCCTGAGCCAAAGACTCCGCATGATAAGCAACGGCTGGTTCGACCTGCCCTCGCTGCTGGCTCTGTTTTTCGCTCTCCAGGGCGTCCAGAAACTTCTCCTGACAAAACAGCTTCCCTCCGGGCCCCAGCTTCTCTGGTGGTCCTTCTCGCTCCTGAGAGGATGGCGGATCGCATGAGCGCATATCGTCTGGTCACTTTGCCACTGGCGAACGCCCTGCCGCGGGAGGAGCGCATCCTGGCGGAGGTCCGTCTGCGGGCAGCCGCCGGCGTCGTCGCCGCTTCCCTGGAAGGAACAAACCTCAGGGTCTGGCACCGGGGGGCCCGTCTTTCCGCCGCCGCCCGCCGCCTCATCCGGCACTATCGGGAAACAACCGCCGCGGCCGGAGCGGAGCCGACGATGGCGGACTATCGCCGGGACGCGCTCTTGTCCATCGGCGTTTTCGCCGCCATGAAGCTCCTCGAAAAAGCCGCCCCCACCGCCTACGAAAGCCTGAAGGTCATCCGAAGTCTTCTGGTCCTCGGTCTGGCCCGGGGCCTGTTTGAAAGCGGTTACGGCGGCCTCTGGCGGGAGCGGCGGCCCAACGCCGACACATTGACCGCTACGGCGGTAGCCGCCTCGGTCCTTTCCGGCCGCCCGGAGTCGAGCCTCACCCTGCTGACCCTCTCCAACGTGGCGGAAATGCTGACGAGCTACGCCGCCGAGCGGGCCCGCCGTCAGATCTCGGGCCGGCTGAACCTGAACCAGCGCTATGTCTGGCTGGTGGACGAAGGCGTGGAGCGCAAGGTACCGGTGGAGACGATCAAGGACGGGGACCGCATCGCCGCCCACACCGGCGAAATGATCTGCATCGACGGACGGGTGCTGGCAGGCTCCGCCGCCGTCAACCAGTCCTCCATCACCGGCGAGTCGAACCCGGCCATGAAGCAGGAGAAATCCCGCGTCTATGCCGGCAGCGTCGTGGAAGCCGGCGAGCTCATCATCCGCGTGGAAAAGGTCGGTCAGGACACGTCGCTGGCCCACATCGTCCATCTGGTGGAGGAAGCCCAGGCCCAACGCGCGCCGGTGCAGAACTTCGCTGACCAGATGGCGAACCTCCTGGTGCCGGTGTCCATGCTCGGCGCCGCCATCGTTTACGGCGCCACCCGGGACTGGCAACGGGTGCTGAACCTGCTCTTCATAGACTTCTCGTGCGGTCTCAAGCTCTCCACCGCCACGGCCATCTCCGCCGCCATCGCCGCCGCCGCGAAGAAGGGCATCCTCGTCAAGGGCGGCAACTACATCGAAGCCCTGGCCGAAGCCGACACCGTCGTCCTCGACAAGACGGGGACGCTGACCATCGGCATCCCGCAGATTTCCTACATCCGCACCGCAGAAGGCGTCAGCGGGAAGGAAACCATCCTGCTGGCCGCCTCGGCGGAAATGCACTCCGTCCACCCGCTGGCCGTCGCCATCCAGAAGTATGTGCAGGGCAAAGACTGGGAAGTTCCCCAGCACGAAAGTTCCTCCACCATCGTCGCCCGGGGCATGGAGGCCGTCGTTCCGGCCTTTGGGGAATATCAGGGCGGCCGGGTACTGGTCGGGAGCCGCCGCTTCATGGAGGAATCGCGTGTCACGGGCCTCGACGCCATCGCCATCGAGGAAACGGCGCCGAATCGCATCTATGTGGCCCGGGACGGAGTGCTCCTCGGCGTCATCGGCATCAGCGACCCCATCCGGCCCCTGATGAAAAAGACGCTGAACCAGATGCGCCGCTGCGGCATCGACGAGATCGTCATGCTGACCGGCGACTCCCGGGAGGTGGCGAGTCAGGTGGCCCGGGATATGGACATCGACGCCTTCTACGCCGAGGTCCTGCCCGAGGACAAGGCGGACTACGTCAGAAAGCTCAAAGAGCGCGGCTGCATCATGATGGTGGGCGACGGCATCAACGACGCCCCGGCTCTGGCCTTCGCCAACGTCGGCGTTAGCCTGGGCGGCCAGCAGACGGACATCGCCGCCGAGTCCTCCGCCGTCACCATTCGCTCCGAGGACCCCAGCGGCCTGATGACCGCCCTCACCATCGGACAGCGTACCATGCAGCTCATCCGGCAGAACTTCCTGGCCACCATTACCGTGAACTCCGCCGCCATGCTTCTGGGCGCCCTGGGAAAGATCAATCCCCTCTGGGCCGCCATCATCCACAACACGGCGACGCTGGCGGTAGTGCTGAACAGCGCCCGCATCTTGGGAACCGGTCAGCGGCGGTTCCTGCCGCCGGGAAGGTAACGCAGAAATCCTCATTGTCTGAGAAAGGCGGCCTGGCAGGTCGCCTTTTTCGTTTCACCGGCAGAACCGGACCATTTTTTTCTTGCCTTTCCAGCCCATTTTCATTATGATATAGCCTAGAAGAAGTATCCAGAAAGGAAGGGTTTTCCATGAACAACCGACTCAGAAAATTCTCCTGTTTCGCGCTGGCGCTCCTCTTCACGCTGGCGCTCACAGCCACCGCGCTGGCGGCGGACGTCGTCATCCTGCACACCAACGACATCCACTGCGGCATCGAGAAGCATATCAACATCGCCAGCCTGGCCGCCTACAAGAAAGAACTGAAGAAGCAGGGCGTCCCGGTCCTGCTGGTGGACGCCGGCGACGCCGTGCAGGGCGAGCCCATCGGCAAGATGTCCCAGGGCATGTCCCTGGTACGGGTCATGAACGCCGTAGGCTTCGACTTCATCATCCCCGGCAACCACGAATTCGACTACGGGATGAGCCGCTTCTTCGAGCTGCTGAAGAGCCAGCATACCCCGTACTACTCCTGCAACTTCACCGACCTCCGCACCAACACGCTGCCGCTGAAGCCTTACAAGATCTTCGAGAAGGGCGGCCACCGCATCGCCTTCGTCGGCGTCACGACGCCGGAGACCCTCAGCAGCTCGACGCCGAAGTACTTCCAGGACGAGAAAGGCAACTTCATCTACGGCTTCAATGAGGACGCGACCGGCCAGAAGCTCTACCGGGCCATTCAGAAGGCCGTGGACGCGGCCAGGGCGGAGGGCGCCGAAGCGGTCTTCCTCGTCGGCCATCTCGGCATGGAGGGTTCCATTCCCAAGTGGTCCAGCATCGCCATCGCCGAGAATACCACCGGCATCACGGCCATCATCGACGGCCATTCCCACGAACAGTACGAAGCCCGCATGCGCCGGAACCTCAAGGGCGAAGACGTCCTGATCACCCAGACGGGCACGAAGCTGGAAACGGTAGGCAAGCTGATCCTGCACGACGACGGTACCCTGAGCTCAACGCTGGACACGGTGCTCCCGGACCCCGACCCGAAAGTGCTGAAAGTCATCGCCAGGGAAAACAAGCGGTTTGAGCCGATCCTCAAGCAGCCGGTGGGCGAGGCCCTGGTGGAGCTTCGGGACGGCGACCCGGTCACCGGCGTCCGCCGCGTCCGCAACGGTGAGACGAACATGGGCGACTTCGTGGCCGACGCCTTCCGCGCCGTGCTGAACACCGACGTCGCCATCGTCAACGGCGGCTCGCTCCGCAACACAATCCAGAAGGGCGTATTCACCTATCAGGATCTCCTGACGTCCTTCCCCTTCGGCAACATGTGCGCCGTCGTCGAGGTCACCGGCCAGCAGCTGGCGGACGCGCTGGAGCAGGGAGCCAGAAACTGCCCGGAGGAAAACGGCGGTTTCATGCAGTGCTCGGGCCTGACCTATACGATTGACACCCGGATTCCCTCTTCGGTCGAGCTGAACGAAAAGGGGAACTTCGTCGCCGTGCGCGGGGAGCGCCGGGTCAGGGACGTCATGGTGAACGGCCAGCCCCTCGACCTGAACCGCCTCTACACCGTCGCCGGGACGACCTACATCCTCAAGGACGGCGGTAACGGCATGGTGATGTTCAAGGGGGCGCGGCTCATCCAGGACGGCGCGCTGTCGGACGTGGACGCCATCATGGAGTTCGTCCAGAACCACAAGAACGCGAAGATTACCGAAGAATACGGTGACTGGCAGGGCCAGGGGAGGATCCGCATCCTCCAGTAACCCCTCCGGCTCGCCATTAGAATTACAAGGAGAATTCCGCCATGAACAGAAAAATGAGCGAGCAGGAGATCATCGCCTCCTTCGCGGAAGCGATGGCAAACGACTATATCTATCCCTGTTACCAGCCGCAGATCAACCACGGCACCGGCCACATGGTCGGTGCCGAGGCCCTGATGCGCTGGCGCAGCCCCGAATTCGGCGTGCAGTATCCCTCGGATTTCATTCCGGTGCTGGAAAAACACGACCTCCTGTATGAAGCGGACGTTCATATCTTCGACTGCGTCTGTCGCTTCCAGAAGCAGCTCCTTGAGAAAAACGAGTCAACCGTCCCTATTTCCGTCAACATGTCGCGGTACGACATCTACCGTCACGAATACGTGGACGAGATCGAGAAGCGGCGGCAGAAATACGGCGTCCCCGTCAAGTACCTGCGCATTGAGATTACCGAATCCTCGGCCATCGGCGGCATGGAGCTGATGACGGCCGTCATCAACCGTCTCCACGAAATCGGCTACATCGTTGAAATGGACGACTTCGGCAGTGGCTATTCGTCGCTGAACATCCTCAAGGATCTGGACGTGGACATGATCAAGCTGGATATGAAGTTCCTCGACAGCAATATGGGCGGCCGGGGCGGCATCATCCTGAACGCGATGGTCCAGATGGCGAAAT
>JAEEGN010000066.1 GCA_016280345.1 Selenomonadaceae bacterium
CCTTCGGTCCGCCGGAAAACGGAGGCCAGCGAAGCCTTCCGGGACCTGGCCCTGATGCTGTTCGACCGGGTCATCGCTTTTGATAACGTCCGGCAGAAAATCGTCCTGATCGTCAACATCGACCTGTCGGATCCTGAAGAACGTATCGAAACACTGTTTCCTGCTGGAATCCGCCCAGGCCAGCGACACCTGGGGACGCTATTCCTTCATCGGCTTCGACCCGAAACTGGAGATCACCTGCCGCGACGGGGCCTTCAAGGCCGGGGATCTTCGGATCCGGACGAATGACCCCGCCGCCTATCTGCGGCAGATTCTGGCGGAGAACAGGAGTCCGCGGCTCGAGGGCCTGCCGCCCTTCACCGGCGGGCTGGTGGGCTACTTCGCCTACGATTACCTGCGCTACAGCGAGCCCACGCTGGCGGGCCGGGCCGAGGATACCGAGTCCTTCCGGGATCTGGACCTCATGCTGTTCGACAAGGTCATCGCCTTCGACAACGTCCGGCAAAAGATCATCCTGATCGTCAATATGCCGCTGGACGATATCGACACCGGCTACCGCCGGGCGGTGATGGAACTGGAAAATCTGCGGTCCCTTCTCCGGCACGGCGAAAAAAAGGAAGAGCCCCCCGGCCGTCTGCAGGGGGAGGTGACGCCGCTGTTCAGCAGGGAAGCATACTGCGGCATGGTACGAAAGGCGCAGGACTACATCCGCGAAGGGGAAATCTTCCAGATCGTGCTCTCCAACCGCCTGTCCGCCCCCTTCACCGGCAGTCTTCTGAATACCTACCGCGTCCTGCGGACCATCAATCCCTCCCCGTACATGTTCTATTTCTCCGGCATGGACGTGGAAGTGGCCGGGGCGTCGCCGGAAACGCTGGTGAAGCTGGATAACGGCGTGCTGCGCACCTTCCCGCTGGCGGGGACCCGGCCCCGGGGCCGGGACGAGGCGGAAGACAGGCGGCTGGAAGCGGAGCTGCTGGCCGATGAGAAGGAGCTGGCCGAGCACAACATGCTGGTGGATCTGGGCCGCAACGATCTGGGCCGCGTCAGCCGCTTCGGCACCGTAGCGGTCGAGGCGCTGCACCGCGTCGAGCGATACTCCCATGTCATGCACATCGGCTCCATCGTCCGGGGGGAGATCCGTGAGGACCGCGACGCTCTGGACGCCATCGAGGCGGTGCTGCCGGCGGGGACGCTCTCCGGCGCGCCGAAGCTCCGCGCCTGCCAGCTCATCGAGGAACTGGAGAACAACAAGCGGGGCATCTACGGCGGCGCCATCGGCTACATCGATTTCTCCGGGAATATGGATACCTGCATTTCCATCCGCATCGCCTACAAGAAAAACGGTACCGTCTTCGTGCGGAGCGGCGCCGGCATTGTGGCTGACTCCGTGCCCGAGCGGGAGTACGAGGAATGCCTGAACAAGGCCAAAGCCGTCATCAACGCGCTGCGGGCCGCCGGGGAGGAAGCGCTATGACACTGCTGATCGACAACTACGACAGTTTTTCCTACAATCTTTATCAGCTTGTGGGGGAAATCGACCCGGCGGTCCGGGTGGTACGGAACGACGCCATGACCGTTGACGAAGTCCGGGCCGGGGGCTTCCGCCGCGTCATCCTGTCCCCCGGGCCGGGGCGGCCGGAAAACGCCGGCATCTGCGTCGAGCTGGTGCGGGAACTGAGCGGGCAGGTCCCGATCCTCGGCGTCTGCCTGGGCCATCAGGCCATCTGCGCCGCCTTCGGGGCCCGCATCACCTACGCCGAAAAGCTGATGCACGGCAAGACCTCCGAGGTATCCTTCGACCTGACGTGTCCCCTGTTCGCCGGCTGCCCCGCGGTCGGCCCCGCGGCCCGCTACCATTCGCTGGTGGCGGACCCGGCGACGATACAGCCGCCCCTTCAGGTCACCGCCCGGACGGCGGACGACGTGGTCATGGCGGTTCGCCATGAACGGTATCCAGTGTACGGCCTGCAGTTCCATCCCGAGTCCATCATGACCCCCATGGGAAAGACCATCCTGAGAAATTTTCTGGAGGAGGATATAGCATGATCAAAGAAGCCATTGTCAAAATCGTCAGCAAAGAGGACCTCACCTACGATGAGGCCTACACCGTGATGAACGAGATCATGAGCGGCGAGACGTCGCCGACGCAGAACGCCGCTTTCCTGGCCGCCCTTTCCACCAAGAGCGCCCGGGCCGAGACCATCGACGAGATCGCCGGCTGCGCCGCGGCCATGCGTGCCCATGCCACCAGGGTTGAGACCGGCATGGACCTGTTGGAGATCGTCGGCACCGGCGGCGACAACGCTCAGAGTTTCAACATCTCCACCACCGCCGCCCTGATCACCGCCGCCGGCGGCGTGAAAGTGGCCAAGCACGGCAACCGGGCCGCCTCTTCCCAGTGCGGGACGGCGGACTGCCTCGAGGCGCTGGGGGTGAACATCGAGCAGAGCCCGGCGCTGTGCCGCCGGCTGCTGGAAAAGGTGGGTATGTGCTTTTTCTTCGCCCAGAAGTACCACACCTCGATGAAGTACGTCGGCGCCATCCGGCGGGAGCTGGGCTTCCGGACGGTGTTCAACATTCTGGGCCCGCTGACGAATCCCGGCATGCCCTCCATGCAGCTCCTCGGCGTCTATGACGGCTATCTGGTGGAGCCGCTGGCCCAGGTATTGGCCAATCTCGGTGTGAAGCGCGGCATGGTGGTTTTCGGGCAAGACAAGCTCGACGAGATTTCCCTCAGCGCCCCCACCACGATCTGCGAGATCCGGGAGGGCTGGTTCCGCACCCGGGTCGTAAAGCCGGAGGACTTCGGCTTCGACCGCTGCCGCCGCGAAGACCTGCGGGGCGGCACCCCAGCGGAGAATGCCGCCATCACACGGGACATTCTGAAAGGCGCCTCCGGGCACAAGCGGAACGCGGCCCTGCTGAACGCCGGCGCGGCGCTGACCATCGCCGGCAAGGCCGAAACCATGAAGGATGGCGTGGCGTTGGCGGCGGAACTGGTGGATTCCGGGCGGGCGCTGCGGACGCTGGAGGCGCTGATTGCCGCCAGTCAGGAGACGGTTGAGGAGTAAGTCATGACCATTCTGGAACAACTGGCGGACCACGCCCGGGCGCGGGTGCGGCAGGCCAAAGCGAAAACGCCCCTGGCGGAGCTCCGGCGACAGGCACTGGCCCAGCCCGCCGGCGGTCCCTCCTTCGCGGCGGCCCTGAAAAAGCCGGGCCTCTCCTTCATCTGCGAGTGCAAGAAGGCCTCGCCGTCCAAAGGGCTGATCGCCCCGGACTTCCCTTGTACCGAAATCGCCCGGGACTACGAGGCGGCCGGCGCCGACGCCATCTCGGTACTGACGGAGCCGAAATGGTTCCTGGGGGCCGACGCCTATCTGAAGGAGATCGCCGCGACGGTATCGCTGCCCTGTCTGCGCAAGGACTTCATCGTGGACGCCTATATGATCTACGAAGCCAAACTGCTGGGCG
>JAEEGN010000067.1 GCA_016280345.1 Selenomonadaceae bacterium
GCAAGGCATTCGCCGCATTTCGCCTCATAAAGATAATCCATCGCCAGCCCGAAGCCAAAATACCCGGCGATTGCCAGGACAGCCACCAATCCTATAATGAGTATGCCCCGCTTGTTCCCGGCTGGCGTCATTGGCGCCGCTGTTTCCTGCCTCCCGGTGTCCATCCCGCTGTCTTGCTCCCCGGGCAATGCCACTTCAGGAGTGACGGCTTCTGTTGCCGCCGCCGGAGGTGTTACCGGCTCCGACGACGGGGAAAAGATTGGCGCCGCTTCCTCGCCTGACGCCGCCGGAACAGCGTCCGGCACCGTCTCTACGGTCATTGATTCAGATGATAACGATTCCTCGGAAATCCCCGCCGGGATCTCTTTTCCTGTTACGGATGATTCATTTTCTTCGACAACCACCGTAGGAGTCACTGCATTTGTTTTTGGGTTGGTATCTGGTTTAGCCACGCCGCATTTCGAGCAGAATTTTCCTCCATTACCGGTATGCCCGCAGGCGGGGCAGTCCCATACGCCCGTCGCCGTACCGCACTTCGCGCAGAATTTCTTCCCCGGCGTCAGCGAACTGCCGCAATGCTTGCAAAATTTCGCCATGGAATCTCTCTCCCTACATCAAGATTGCTTTCAAAGGACACGGGACTCAACCCTGCGCGGCAAAAACCCGATATATTCATTGTTTTCGCAACGCCAAAACCCGGGCCGGAGTGAACCGCACGCAGGTTGGTCCGGCCACCCCTGCCGCCATCTGATATTTCTGGAACAGCACGAACAAGTTTCCTTGATTGTCCAAAAAACAATCCTTTGGTATCTTCTCAAAAGAAGCCTGCGAGCGGTTAAAGGGTTGCGGCTCTTTGTTCCGATTCCGGTAGGTGTAGAATTCCGTCTCTGCCTCAGAAAGAATCTCTTCTTTCGTCAGACGCAGGAAAAAGTCCAACGGCCTCCTTTCGCCTGTCCGTTTATCATAGACCAGTCCATGCACCTTATCATTGGAATGGGGCGCTCCTTCATTGGCAATCCGTTCCGTCAGGACGATGGAAATGAAATCCGTTTGGTTGCCACAAACATCATAAAACACACTTGCTTTTTTCAGATAATTCTTCCCGGTCACCGAATGGCTGACGAAATGGTCAACGATAGCCTTGATATCTTGATTGATTGCCATCTCAGCTGCTTTGTTTTTAAGATGAATGACAGGATATTCCAGCTTGGCTTTCGGTAATTCAATTGTTTCCGTGGTAACTTCGCTGGAATTAATCGTCGCTTTCGTTGCTTCGGATTTCTCTGACTCTGGCTTCGTGCTTTTTGTTTCTTGTGTCTTTCCCCCCGTTGCCGCTACCATAGACGTTCTCCCAATTACATCCGCCTCAGTCAGCACGGGAAACTGAATCACCGTGTATCCACCCCAGCCAAGGCCGACAACGAGAAGCGCCCCAAAGACAAAAGCGAGGTTCTTCTCCTTAGCACTTTCCTTGCCGCCCGTCTGGCCCCGCCGCCAGGCACGGTACGCCAGGAAAGCGAGAACTACCAGAACGGCGGCGAAAGTTGCGATGGATAACTGATGCCATATCCGAAAAGAAACATGCGCCCCCGGATAATCCTTATCACGCGTGACAGCCGCTGCCAAATCCCAGGTCAGCGTTTTCCCATCCCCTGTGACTTTATCGGCGTTATGCGACTCGCTGGCATAAGGCAGCTTCAACGTGAACTCATACCCGGATTGGTCAGCGGCTTTGCTTTCATTCGCTTTATTTTTGATTTTCTCCCGATTTTCCGATGGCAAACTCAGGTTGAAAGCGTAGGCATCATACAACCAGCCCGTCCGACGTTTGACATAGTAATCTTTTAACTCGAACTCTTGCAGCGACGGCAGCCGCCGCAAGAAGCCCTCAATATTCTCATCATGAACGCCGGCGTCATAACCTTGCCACCCTGGCGCCGCCTTCTGCGCAATTCGGAGATTGGTCAACCCGGCTTTTTGGAAAACGTTTTTAATATCGTCCATACCAACGCCGTTTTGTCCCAGGATTGTATAAACCGTATCTACCGAACCGTCTTCATTAATAACCATAGTCTGACTTACTCTCACGCACCCGCTCAGAGTAAGGCAGAAGACGCACATAATTCCCCAAAAAACGGCCCGAATCCTTTTTCTCATCGTATGCCTCCTAAAGACCGAGTTGCTTCGCGCCTTGCGACTGCATCGCAATGAAAATCAATACGATGGCAATTCCCACCGCCCAAGCAAGGCCGGGGAAATTCAATGTATGGATTTTCACTGGCTGGAGCATATATTGCTTCCAGCGTCCCAACAGGGATTCCGTACCGGGCGCTTTGCCCTCTTTTTGCACGCTGGCGACCAAACCGCCCACAATCAGCGCCAAAATCGCGAGCACCAGGACATAGACGCCCCACTCCGCCCGGAACGAATTCTTTGCCAGAGCCCCCCAGAAGCCCTTTTCCAGTTCACTGATCTTGCTTTGATACTTATACGCGCCATACAGGAAAGTGAAAAGGAAACCATGCCCGGTCACCACGGGAATCTCATACTTCCCAATCATCGAAGCGTAAGCGGTGCCAGCCCCCAGTACGAAAATGAGCAATGCGACAGGCTGGCTGATGTCCATGAGTTTCAGATTCGCCATGCCAACGACATTCACGATGGGCAGGAAGATGGAAAGCGCCGCCACCACCGCAGCGGCCAGGAGCACATGATGCATCCCGCCCTGATTGACTCCGGCCATGAATGCCGCCGTATCAACCGGAGGCAAATGAACGCTCACCGTCGTCCCTGCCGGGGAGGCCGGGGCGCTGGCCGCCGCTCCCTGCGGCGCCCCGCATTTCTGACAGAAAGCCGCGTCTGCTGGCAGCGATGCGCCACAGCGGATGCAGAACTTTGATTCGCCGGAGGACGCGTCAGTGGATTCGGGTTTAGGTGCGAGTGCCGGAGCCACTGTTGCTGCCGGAGCCGCTGTTGCCGCCGCGGGAGCAGGCGGGGCTGACAGCTTGGTTTCGTCGGAAACGGCGGGCGCCGCCAACGACATGACAGGTTCCGACGGCTTCGGCAGCTCTTCGGCCACTGCCTCTTTGGCCGTTTCCGCCACCGGTTCCGGCTCTGTCGCCGCCGGCTGGCTTTCCTCCCCGGGCGCCGCTGCCGCCGATACGTCTTCAACTGGCATCGTTGGTGTAGCCACCGGAGATTCAGCCTGGGGCGCTTGCGCCGGGACTTCCGCCGGCGCCGTTTCCTCCGCCGGAACTGCTGTCTTTGCTTTCCACGGTGCCCCGCACTCCGAGCAAAAGAGCGCGTCCTCCTCCAACTCCGCCCCGCACTTCGAGCAAAACCGCCGCACGGTTGCTGCGTTTTCGTTATTATCCATACAAAACTGCCGCCTTTCTATCACGAACAAGATTATTTGTTATTCAATCTTCCTACCACAAGCAACGAACCGTGCGACCGGAACAAAACAACGCGCTGCGTGGAAACAACTCATTGAGTGCGGCTTGTCTCATTTCCCCTTTCTCGCGTCACTATTGACGCGTTTGACATCGAACCGTTCGGCCTCGTCGTCCCACTGGAAGCGGAGTTCGCCGACCTTGTCATCATACCCCTGGATGCCTCGCTCGATATGATATTCCAGAATCACGGTATCCCCTTGGGCGCGGAGGTTCTTGTAGATGACATGACGGCGCGGGAAATATTTCTTTGTCAAGGCGCGCGTATCAATGTACTTCACGAATCTGTCCTCTTTCCGGCCGACAATCAGATAGTTGCGGCGGGCGTCTTGCAGGACATAGAACGGCTTCTTTCCATCCGCCAGCAACCGGTACACCCAGCAATGGTAAGGCGAAACAAAAAACGCGTTCTTTTTCGTCTGTCCGCCAAAGAGAGAAGTCACCTGGCGTTTGCCCGTCTCTCCCTGCTCGATCCCGGCGTCATAGTGATAATACAAAGCGTCATCGCCTTCGCCGAAGCGGGCCGTGACTTTGCGATAGACCGGTTCGCCTTTCCCGCCGCTCACTTCCTCCCCGTCGCTCGCCGCTGCCCCGGCAACGCGTACCTCGTCAGGGCGCCCGTAGTTGGCCACCGTCCCGATTTTCTCCGGCGTCGAGAACGTCATCGCGAAGCAGTTGCCGCTGACCAGCAAGGCCCCCAGCAACGCCCCCAGGATTTTCTTTTTCATCAAGCACCCTCCATTTCAATGAATCCATTTGAACGAATCAGGGAATCGTCTGTTTGAAGCCAAGGCCGTCTATTATCTCCTTAAGAGGACGCAACAGACGGCCTCCGGTTTTCGCAAGCAGGAAACACAGGGGGACTCTTTGCGCTGTCCGCTACTGGAATACCACCATTTCATCGTCATCCGCCGGCCGGGCCGTATATGCCTCGCCACTGTCACGGACGGGCGTCCGCGTCCTTGACGTATCCGGGCGGCTCTCCGGCTGATAATGCGAAGGCTGCTGGCCCCGGGCGTTGATTTCCTGCACGGCTTTGTAGAGGTCAAGATTTCTGCTGTCCAACGCGATACGGTTCGCGTCGTGCCCATTTTTATCACGAGCGGAGATATTGGCGCCATATTCGGCCAATAGATTCGCTAATGCAATTCTGCCAGTCGCTACCGCTACTAAATAGGGTGTACGGCCTTCCCATTCACTCCCCTGATAATCTATAATTGCGTTATTATCTAATAAATATTGTAGTATTTCGTATCTGGTATCTGTTGATGCATAATTATAACTTATTACTTGGTGCAATATATACGGATATCGGCGATCATTGATGGGCGCACCCCATTCGTGAAAGTATTTAACTAAAAAGATATCAAATTTGCTACTTGCCGCCCTAAGAAGATACGAATTGAACTTGTTGTTATACTCATAATAGCCACTAGGATCGGCCCCGTTTTCCAGCAGGAACTGTATCATTTCTTGCGGTGAATTACCAATGGCCCAGTCCAATACAGTTCCGCCATATATCCCACCAAGATTTGAATATACCCCGTTGATATCTACTCCCTGATTCAACATGGCCTGGGCGGTAGGATAATCATTATTCTTTACCGCCAGGACAAACAGTTTTTCGTTATTCGTCATATCCTTCCGGGCGTGGGCCTGATTCGACAGCCCGCCTAAAACCGCGCCGTCGTTGCTGCCGCCGCTGCTTCCTCCGCCGCTTCCACCCTGTCCGGCGAGGATACCGCCCAGAATCCCTCCGGCAATCTCACCCCAGTTAACCCCCGCTTCCGCCGTTGGCGCCGTCGTCAGCAACATTGCCGCCGCCATTGCCGCGCAAATCTTTCCGGTGTGTCTCCCCATCTTCATTTCCGATTCCTCCTTATTCTTATCGGCCCGCTTTCCGCCAGCCGTCGTTGACGAATGTACCCAGCCAATGCTTTCTATCTCCCGCTATACCGGCTCCCCGTATTGGTTCGGGCCGTCTGTCCCCTCAACCAGGCAGAGGAAGATGACGCCGACCAGATTGATGCCGGGGAAAAACGGGAACAGGACAGCCAGCCAGCCCGGATAGCCCATATCCTGTATCCGGCGGGTGATGAGCGTCACGGCGGAAATCATCGCCGCCTGGTCGAGCAAGCCCGCTATCAACCCCAGAACCAGCGCCACAAGATTCCCCGCCAGCCGGCCGAGGAAGAGACTTTTCGCCGCCGGCGACGGGTCTCCCATAGCCATGAAAGTGGCCCCAAAAGCGAAGTACGTGCCGGCGATACAAATCGTGCTGAGAACCCCGCCGAGAATCACCAGCAGGAGAATCCGCTTGAAAAATCTACCCGGTTGACGCGCCCCTGCACGCTGAAATACTTATGCCGCACCCCTCTGGCCTCTGTCATAACCATTCCCCCTCGCCGCAGTTCATTAACATTTACGCTTTCGAAACGGTTTTCATTGAGAAGTAATATATTATATTCATGTCCATATTTATTCCATATGTCCATTACACACGTATATTATACTCCCCCCCCCCGGACATTCCAACCGATCTTCCCGAATATAATCAGAATTTAACTTTTATGCGTATTTTTCTAATCTCCGGCAAATAGTCCGTTACGTATATATTAATTTGACTGTTCCCAAAGAATTAGGAAACGCGGTTGCCGAATATGAACGGCAACCGCGTTTTTATGGATAATCCCCGCGCATAGCGCATTTATATTTGCGATTCATTCTTGTTTGCTATATAATCGAGGAGAACTTCAATTGCTCAATGGATACACTGGAAGCGTCATTCAGCAAGTGCTTCACAGGGCCGGGTGTTCCTCCGGCGAACCGGACACTGCGACGCGGAAAGGAGGCCTGGCTTTGATTACCATCGACGATACGCGGCACGGCATGGAGGAGGCCACGACGAACAGCCGGCGGGCGACCTGGGTGCTGGCGGGCTGCGCGGCGGGGGCGGCGGGCATGACGCTGGCCGATTACGCCGGCGGCGGCTTCTGGACCGGGCTTTTCCAGCACGGCTTTCTGGCGGCCACCGTCGGCGGTCTGGCCGACTGGTACGCCGTCACCGCCATTTTCCACAAGCCCCTGGGCATCGGCTGGCGCACCGACATCCTGCGGAAGAACCGCCCCCGCATCATGGGGGCGCTGCTGGACTTCGTGACCGGCGACCTCCTGAACCCGGAGAATATCGTCAACGACTTAAAAAAGCAGGACTACGCGGCGATGCTGGTCCGCTATCTGACGGAGCGGGGCGGCCGGGACCGCCTCTTTGCGGTGCTGGATACGTTGATCGTCCAGGCGGTCCGGGGATTCGACACGGAGCGGGCGGCGACAGCGCTGGCCGGTCCGGTCCGGGATGCCATGGCCGCGGCCGATACGGCGCCGCTCCTGCGTCAGGCGCTCCGGGCACTGGACGCGCCCCTCTGCCGGGCGCGGAGCCTGAAAGCCCTGGCGCCGCTCCTGCGGCCGGTCCTGCTGGGGGACGAGGTCCAGGCGCTGCTCCTGAAACACATCACGGCCATGCGGGAGGCCTACGAAGGCAAATCCGTGGGCCGGACAGCCATGTTCAGCGCCCTGGCCCTCACCGATGAGAAAATCCTGCAGATGGCAGACAATCGGCTGGCTGGCTGGCTGGACGAGTTGGAACAGGGCGAGGGGGAGGCCTGGGACGGCCTCAACCGCTGGCTGTCGGAAAAACTCGCGGCGGCGGCCGAAGACCCGGCGCTTTTCTCCTGGCTGGAAGACCGGAAGGCTCGGCAGCTGGCCGCTTTTGACTTCGCGGCACCGGTCCGGGAACGGCTGGACGGGATACGGCAGCAGGACCTCACGGATTGGCGGGCGGCGCTCCGGAACTGGTTCGACGCCATCATCGACGAATTCCAGACGCGCGCGGACTGGCAGGCAAACGTCAACGCCTGGCTCCGGGACTTCCTGGAGCAGCAGCTTCTGGCCCATTACCGGATCATTCCCGAAACAGTGGAGGCCTATCTCTCCCACCTCAGCGACGACGAGCTCATCGAGCTGGCGGAAACGCGGGTGGCCGACGACCTCCAGATGATCCGCATCAACGGCTCGGTGGTGGGGGCCTTCGTCGGCATGGCGCTTTACCTGCTGGTCTCCGCGCTGGAAAGGATGTGGGGCTGATGGACGGGAAAAAGCCGACGGTCCTGCCCGCACCCGGGAATGATTCGCTCCCCGGCAAAAGCGCGGGCCCAGACGGCGAACGGCGGGGGCTCAACAACGCCGACAAGACGCTGCTGCTGGCGGCGGCGCTTTTCTGCCTGGCCCTCTGGATCCGGTTCCGGTACCCGGCGGAGTTGGGGGCGCGGGTCTTCCTCTTCTGCGCCGAAGCGGCGCTGGTGGGAGGCGTGGCCGACTGGTTCGCGGTGACGGCGCTCTTCGAGAAGCCGCTGGGATTTCCCTGGCACACGGCCATCCTGCCGCAGCGCCGGCCGGAATTCATGGTGGCGGCGACGCGCCTCATCCAGCAGGATTTCTTCTCCCGCCGCCGTCTCTTTTCCCTGCTGGAAAGCTACGACTGGCGGGGAACGCTGATCGGCTGGCTCCAGGGCGATCTGGTACGGGAGCGCCTGCGGAACGCGCTGTGGCGCCGGATGCGCCAGTACGCGCTGGCGGTGGATTGCCACCAGGCGGCGGAGCGGATCGCGGCGAGCCTGCGCCACGAAGCGCTGCTCGTCCCCCTGCCGGAAATCCTGGAGCGGCTGGCTGCCTGGCTCCGGGCGAAGGACAACGACCGGCGCCTGCTGGCCCAGGCGGCGGCGTACCTGCGCCGGCGGGCGGAAACGCCGGCGGCCCGCGCCGGCATCGCGGCCATTTTGGAGGAAGTACAGGAAAAGAAGCTTGAGGAAATGGGCCCCATGGCGCGCTTTCTGGCCTCCATGGCCCAGGCGGCCGGCATCGTCGATACGGAGGCGCTGGCCGGACTGATCCAGCAGGAGGCATTGGCCGTGCTGGACGAAGTCGCCGCGCCGGACTCCGAGCTCCAGGAACAGCTGCGCACCCTCTTTTATCAGCAACTGGCACTCTGCGGCCGTGACCCGGCAGTGGTAGAGGCTTATGCCACGGTCCGGGAGCAGCTTCTGCAGGACCTGCCGCTAACGGAGACAATAGAAGCGGCCTTATGTTCGCTCCGGGAGAACCTGACGGAAGACACCGGGGCGGCGGATGGTCTCGCCCAGGCGGCGGACAAGCTGATCGGGAACGAACTGGCCCGCGTCCTCGCCCTCTTCGATGAAGATGAAGCCCTGCAGCAACGGATAGACGAGCTGGCCTACGACATCGCGGCCCGCTCGGCGCTGCAGGCCCAGGCCATGATCGGGCTGATTGCCCGGGAAGTCATGAGCCGCATGACCGACGAACATCTGAACTTTATCGTGCGGGACAAGATCGAGCCCGATCTGATCTGGATCCGCATGAACGGCTCTATCGTCGGCGCCATCATCGGCCTGGGGCTCTGCGCTGTGCTGGAAATCTTTCGCCTTTTCCTGTAACCTGTAATCCTATTATGGTCGTTATCTCAATACAATATTTTTCGTGTATCAATTCATTTTTTCGGTGTTTCTGGCGTATCCTGTTTTTCGTCACGGTGATAATGGAACGGACTTGTTCTGGCGGTAGAAATCGGGAAAATCATTGATTTAACAGCGTTTCCGCATAACAAAAGGGGCTGGATTTCGTCCAGCCCCTTTTGTTATGCGGAAGTCCGATCTTGGATAACGCGCTTCGAGTATATGTGCCAACGGAACGCAACGTCAATTATTACCGATTTTTAATTCTATATTACGAAAACATATTGATCAGGAAAATATACGAACATAAAATCGTTAATCAGGGCCGCAAAAAGGTATTATTATCATTTAATGCCCATGCCCCGGGACAGGGCGGCCCGCTGCAGGGCGGTGATGGTGTGGAGCAGGCGGGTGCGGAGGGGGCGGGAGAGATAGGGCTCGAAGGTGACGCCGACGTGATAGACGGTGTTGCCGAAGTCGTTGACGACCGTCTGGCAACGGACGGCGTCGGCGGTGATGGGAAAGGTTTCCAGCCCCGGCAGATCCTCGATGATGAGGCCGATGGTCATGGGCACGGTCAGCGGCTCCTCGTTGGCGAAGCAGAGACCGCTACCGCTGATGTCAAGGGAAGTGGTTTCCTGGGCGTCGTTGAAGGTGCCGTAGATGTTCTTCGTCCTGACCCGGATGGGGAGCAGCGCCGGCACCCGGACGTACTCCCGCTGCTGCTGGCGCACGACGAACTCCGGCCGGTCGACGAACCACATCTGCCGGGGCAACGGGGCGTTGCCGCGGTAGCCGCCCGCCGCCAGGTACAGGGCGGCGTCCGCGACGATGCGCAGACCGATCCGGGTCTCTGGCGCCGGGGCGTTGACGTAGTCCTCCAACGGCATATCGTCGAGGGCGATGGCGAGGAAAAGCTTTCCCGTTTCCTCCAGCACGCCCTCATAGGCAGTCTCGCTGCCCGCCGCCTGCACCTTGACGGTGACGCCGGGGCGGAGGACGGCCTCCGCCGGGATGAGTTGTTGGCTCATGTCGTTCCCTTCCGCGAGCGGCGGCCCCGGTCGGAGCTTGCCGCCCGTTTTTTATTTCCAGATATCGTAACTGCATTTCTATCTCATCACAAAAGCCTTTTCCCTCAGTCGCACCGCCGGCTCACGGCCCAGAGTAGGAACGCGGCTGCCAGGAGCAGCGCGCCGGGGAACAGGAAGACGGCGGCGATGCCGAA
>JAEEGN010000068.1 GCA_016280345.1 Selenomonadaceae bacterium
CGGACTTCCTTGACGACATCGGTATCGTTCTGCGCCGATGCGGCGGCGCCCAGCGCAAGGAAAAGGATGGTGGTCGTGAACACGAACTTTTTCATTGTCTTCCCGGTTTGATTCAAGTACAAAGATACAAAAATCATAAAGAATGATTATATTTGTACGAATATGGATATCGATTTGTACGAATATGGATATCGATCTTCTGTCAAGGATGGTGAAGGAACTGATCATCGAGCATGATCAGGTGGGCCTGCCCGGTGTCGGCACTTTCGTCGCCGAGATGGTCCCCGCTTCCTTCTCTGACAAAGGCTACACCATCAATCCCCCCTACCGCCGGCTCTCGTTCTATCCCAGCCGGCTGGAGGACACGCTGCTGATCGATTTCTACGCCGCCTCCAACCAGCTCGACCAGGAGACGGCCCGCACCTATATCACCCAGTATCTCGCCGAGTTGAAGTCCGTCCTGCAGGAGCGCAAGAGCATCATCCTGCCCGGACTGGGCCGCCTGCGCGCCACGAAGGAGAACGCCCTGTTCTTCGTCGCGGACGAGGGGCTGGACATCTTCCCCGCCGGGGTGGGCCTGCGGCCCGTGTCCCTGAAGAGCCACATCCTCGAGGAGGAGCCGGTCGTCATCGACGTGCCGCCGCCGGTCAGCGGCCGGGAGGTGGAGCCGATTCCGCAGCCGACCATCGACCTGGAGGAGGAGCCGGAGGAGATTCCGGAGGAAGAGCCGCACGAGGAGCTTCCGGAAGAAGCCGGAGATGCGCCGGTCGAACCGGCGAATGACGAAACGGAGATTGAGCCCGTGGAAGAAATAGAGCCGGAGCCGGAGCCGGAGGAGGAAGTGCCGGTACGGAAGAAGTCGAAGTGGTGGCTGGTGCTGCTGCTCGTCGTGCTGACCCTGGCGGTGATCGCCCTGGCGACCTTCATCATCCTCGCCCAGGTGGCGCCGGACTTCATCGATTCGTTGCTCTATACCCCCGAAGAACTTCAGATCATTAATTACTAGACCGTGGTTGACCTGATCTATCCCGTTTCCCCCGCGCCGCTCCTCAAGGGCTGCAGGCGGGCCCGGGCCGCCGAGATGGTCCCCGTCGTGGACGAGATCGGCAACGTCAGGGCCCAGGCCTCCCGCGAATTCTGCCATACCAACCCGCAGAAGCCGCTGCATCCCGTCGTCCACCTGCACATCATCAACCGTTCCGGACAGATCTACCTCCAGCGGCGCGGCGCCCACAAAGACCTGCTCCCGCTGTACTGGGACACCGCCGTGGGCGGACATATTTCTTACGGTGAATACATCCTCGAAGCCCTCTACCGCGAATCGGCGGAAGAGCTCGGCCTCCACGATTTCCTCCCCCAGGAGCTCTGCTCCTATGTTTTCGAATCCGACCGCGAGCGGGAGCTCGTGAACGTGTTCGCCGCCGTCGGCGAATACGAAATCCGTCCCGACCGGGACGAACTCGCGGGCGGCCGCTTCTGGACGCCGGAAGAAATCGAACAGGCCATCGGCAAGGGGGTCCTCACCCCCAATTTCGAAGGCGAATACCGACGCGTCAAGGATGCGCTTTTAGCTCTATTGTAATGCAGGAACTCCGCAAATTCATCAAGGACCAACTCTCCGTGTGGCCGCTCGCCGCGGCCAATTTCCGGGCGCTCAAGACCGTGGAGACCAAGGACGTGACCGTCTTCGGGCTGCCCTGCCGGGTGCAGTTCAACCCCGAGCGCGCCATCTCCTCGACGGCCGACACCTCCCCGGAGGCCATCGCCGCCCGGCCCTGCTTCCTCTGCGAGGAGCACCGCCCGCCGGAGCAGCGGCACCTCAAGTTCGAGGGCCGCAAGGGCCGCACCTACAATATCCAGATCAACCCCTACCCCATTTTCCGGGACCACCTCGTGATCGTCCGTGACCAGCACCTCCCGCAGGCCATCTGGCACCACCTCCCGGATATGCTGGACTTCGCCGTCAAGTATCCCGACTGGCTGGTCTTCTACAACGGCCCGGCCAGCGGGGCGTCCGCGCCGGACCACCTGCATTTCCAGGCCGCCCCGCGCCACGGGATGCCGCTCGAGGAGGCGGTGGACGCCTTTCTCGACGCCCCGGGCGAGGCGCTCGCCTCCGTCAAGGACGCCACGCTGTACCGCTTTCCCGGCTACTGCCGGGGCGTCTTCGCGCTCAAGGCCACGACCTCCAAGTCGCTGACGAAGCTCTTCTACCGCCTGCTGGACTGCACCGCGCGGCCGGAGGGCGAGACGGAGCCGCTGTTCAACCTCTACGCCTATGTCAAGGGCGCCGAACTGCGCGCCTTCGTGGTGATGCGCTCCGCCAAGCGCTCCCACCATTTCAGCGCCG
>JAEEGN010000069.1 GCA_016280345.1 Selenomonadaceae bacterium
AATCTTGACCTGCTTTTCCAGGCGCTTTCCCAGGGCAGAGAGCAAGAGAGACGCGATTTCCCGGACCTGTTCTTTCGCCAGTGAGCGGAAGATGACGATGTCATCGACACGGTTCAGGAATTCCGGCCGGAAGTACTCTTTCAGGAGGTCTTTCACGGCGGTCTCGGCCTCAGTGAAGTCCTTGTTCAGGATTTCGTGGGAGCCGAGGTTCGAGGTCATGATGATGACGGTATTCTTGAAGTTCACCACCCGGCCCTTGCCGTCGGTGAGGCGACCGTCGTCAAGGATTTGCAGCAGGACGTTGAAGACGTCGCGATGGGCTTTTTCGATTTCGTCCAGCAGGATGACGCTGTACGGACGGCGTCGCACCGCCTCGGTGAGCTGGCCGCCCTCGTCGTAGCCGACGTAGCCCGGAGGTGCGCCGATGAGCCGGGCGACGGAGTGCTTTTCCATGTATTCCGACATATCGATGCGAATCATGCTGCGCTCGTCATCGAACAGCGCCTCGGCCAGAGTCTTCGCCAGCTCGGTCTTGCCGACGCCGGTGGGGCCGAGGAAGATAAAGGAGCCGATGGGGCGGTTCGGGTCCTTGATACCCGCCCGGGCCCGGAGGATTGCCTGACTGACGACTTTTACCGCTTCGTCCTGGCCGACGACCCGCTGGTGCAGGACGTCTTCCAGATGGATGAGTTTCTCACGCTCGCCGGTCAGCATTTTCGTGACCGGGATGCCGGTCCAGCGGCTCACGACCTCGGCGATGTCCTCCTCGCCGACTTCCTCCTTCAGCAGGCGGGAGCCTTCGGCCTGCCCGGCCATCAGTGTCTCTTCCTCCTGCAGCTTCTTTTCCAGCTCCGGCAAGCGGCCGTACTTGATTTCCGAGGCTTTCATCAGAGCGCCGCCGCGCTCGGCGATTTCCATCTGGTTCTTGGCCTCGTCCATTTCCTTCTTGATGGCCCGGACGCGCAGGATGGCCTGCTTCTCCGCCTCCCAGCGGCCCCGCAGCGCCGCTTCCTTGTCCTTGAGGGAGGCTTTTTCCTGGGAAAGGGCTTCAAGACGAGCCTTTGATCCATCGTCAGTTTCTTTCGTCAGCGCCTGCTCCTCAATCTCAAGCTGCATGATTTTCCGCTGCACTTCGTCGATGGGGGCGGGGACGGACTCGATCTCGGTGCGGAGTTTTGCCGCCGCCTCGTCCACCAGGTCGATGGCCTTGTCGGGCAAGAAACGGTCTGAGATGTAGCGGTCAGACAGCGTTGCCGCCGCCACCAGCGCTGCGTCGCGGATGCGGACGCCGTGATGGACCTCGTAGCGCTCTTTGAGCCCACGCAGGATGGAGATGGTGTCCTCCAGCGTCGGCTGCCCCACCATCACCGGCTGGAAGCGCCGCTCCAACGCCGTGTCCTTCTCGATGTACTTGCGGTATTCATTGAGCGTCGTAGCGCCGATACAGCGGAGTTCGCCCCGGGCCAGCATCGGCTTCAGCAAGTTGCCGGCGTCCATGGAGCCCTCCGCCGCGCCGGCACCGACGACGGTATGGACTTCGTCGATGAATAGCAGGATCTGGCCGTCGGCTTTGACGATTTCGTTCAGCACTGCCTTCAGCCGCTCCTCGAATTCGCCGCGGAACTTCGCGCCGGCCACCAGAGCGCCGAGGTCAAGGGAATACAACGTCTTGTTCTTCAGCGATTCCGGAACGTCGCCGGCTACGATGCGTCGGGCCAGTCCCTCGACGATGGCCGTCTTGCCGACACCCGGCTCGCCAATCAGCACGGGGTTGTTCTTGGTACGGCGGGACAATATCTCAATCGTCCGGCGGATTTCTTCGTCGCGGCCGATGACCGGGTCAAGCTTGCCCGCCCGGGCCGTCGCCGTAAGGTCGCGACCGTATTTCTCCAGCGATTTGTAGCCGTCCTCCGGATGGTCGCTGGTCACGTTCTGTTTGCGGTTCTTACGGATAGAACCTTGAATCTTCGCTTTTGTCAGGCCAAACTGACGGCAGACTTCCTGTACGTCGCTACTGCCGTCGCTGACGATGCCCAGAAGCAAGTGCTCGGTGCTGATGAAATCATCCTTCATGCTCCGGGCAAACTCGTCGGCCTTTGCCATGACCCGGGCCATATCGACGCCCATCGACAGCCGCTCCTGTCCCCGGACGCTGGGAATCTTGTTCAGAAGCTGCTCCAGGCGCGCCTTCATCATCGGAAGGTCTGTCTGCGCTTCCTCGAAAATCGTCCCGAGAAGCCCCTCCGGCTCCTTCGCCAGCGCCAGGAGGAGATGAGCCGAGGTGATCTCCTGGTGGTAGTGGAGCGCTGCTGCCTGCTGGGCCGCCTGCAGCGCTGCCAGGGTTTTCTGCGTGTATCGTTCTTCTCCCATGATCGTTCCCTCCTGTCAGAAACGTTGTTTTTGTTTTTTTCGCCGGGGAGCTCTGCCCGGCTTCTGTTTCCATTATAACGCAAAAAGTCAAAAAGTCAAATACTATTTTTAACTTTTTGACTTTTCTTCGGGTACTCGACGAAAAAGCCCCGGAGCAGCGGAAGAAACCGTTGCTTCGGGGCTGCCGGCAGGGGCCGTGATTCACTATGATTGCGACCAGAGGCGTTGGTATTTTTCCATCTGCGCCAAGGCGTGCCAGATTATGTTGCGCGCCAGCTCCGGCGAGGTCTGGAGGAGATTCTGCAACGGCTCCAGAGGGATGGTCAGAAGAAGCGCTTTTTCCGACAGGACTTCGGCGACGAGGCTGACCTTCCGCTCGGGCAGAAGGATTGTCTCGTTCACCCAGCCGCCCGGCTTGATGATGTCCAAAGGGTTGTACCAGCCGTCGCCAGCATCGAGAGAGCGGGCCAGGTGCCCCTCCGCCACGAAGAGCGCGTGTTTTTCCATGATGGTCCGGGAGATGAGGTCACCCTCGAACAGGGTCCACTGGCGGAGTGCGCGGTTAAAGAGATGGGCGGTATTTTCGGGGCAATCCCGGAGAAGCGGCAGACGGACGGAGATCTGTTGCCGACGTTCGGTATCGTCCGCTTTACTGACAGGCTGGTGCAGGGTTTCGCCTTTCAGGCGGTCCGCCAGGCGGTTCCGGAAAAAGGAGAAAGTCTTGTCCCAATCCGTCATGGCCTGGAGCATCGTTTCCTGATACAGCCGGGCCAACTGGGCAACGCCTCCCGGCTGGAATCGTTTTTCATCGTACAGGAAGGTCGCGGACAACGACTGGGCGCGGTAATGGAAATAGACACCAAGCTTCATTCCCCGCGCATCCCAGGAGTTCTGGGCGACTACCTGCCCTTGGGGAGATGCCTTCGCTTTGGCATAGATACCGTCTTCCACCAGGAAATCGTAGAAGCTCAGGAAATGGTCGAAGACGGTTTCAGGCCGCCCGTTAAGCTGCCGCAGGGGATTTCCGTCGCAAAGGTCATAGAGCGGAGCGGACATCATGTTCTGCAGCTGACGCAGGGCGATTTGCTGGACAAGCTTATCGTTCGAGTATCGGGAAAGGACGGGGAGCAGGTTGAAAGCGTCGGCTGCATTCTTCGGCGGCAGCAGGCAGAAAGCTGCGGTCGGCGTCTGGTTAATGCCTTGCAGCATGAAGCTCCAGGCCGTTTGCAGGATGGCCATGAGCATCTTGCGCTCGCCCCGCGCTTTATCCAGTACCGAATCGGTCAGGGCCGCGGGAAAGGCCAGACGGTAGGATTGCTGCTGATAGTCGTCATGAGAGTCGCGAGAATAGGGAAGCGGCGGCAGAGAGGGGGCCTCAGCCAGCACCTTTTCCCAATATTCCCGGGCCGGCCCTTTGACGGGCCGGGAACGGTCCGTCAGTGTGGCCGGCTTCTGGAGGCTTGCCGGTGGGAGGGAGGCGTCCTTTCCCATGACGAACCGGAAGAACTGCGTGATGTCAAAATAGTTGGCGATGAGCTGGGAAATCGTGACATGGACGGCGTATTCGTCCGCGGCGGTATGAAATACGGCAAAGCGGATCAGCGGACTGCGCGCGATGTCGATTTCGCGGCGCATGTCCGCCTCCATGTACTTGCCCAGGGATTCCCCAATTTTTTCCGGGGATTGATTCTTGAGGTTGAAGAAAAGGACTTCGATACTACCGTCCGATTGGAGCGGGCGCTCCTCCAGGACAATGCGCAACGTCCTCGTCCCCACTTGGCAGTAATTCGTCCGCAGGGCTTCCGACTGACGGGCCAATTCGCGCAGCCCCAGATGGAATCGCAGGGGCGTAATCTCTCCCCGGAGCTTGTAAAGGGTCTGGACAAAAAAATGCGGCGAGATAAAATTTTGCCCTTCAAAAAAGCATTTCTCGTCCGTCGATAATTCATAGATTGCTTTGATTTTACGGGCGCTGTATCCGGCGGCGCTTTTTGCCTGCGGGCCGTAAACCCGGACCAGTTCCGTCTGCTCCTCAGCCGGAAGGTCGTTGAACTCAAATCTCTTTGGTAATGGCATGAAGGCGCCTCCTTTGCTGGCAGGACCGGGGGTGAGAATGGGTACCTCCCGGTCGGTTTGGCCCGGACGCTATACCGGCAATCTTTTCGGTACAGGCTGCATTCGATTGAAAAGTGAGTTCTGCTTGTCGCGCTTGCCTTACGGCATCAAGTCAGCCCATTCGTAGGAAAATGACAGGGCTTCGCCGGCGGGGGTATTCTCCCAGTTCCGGCGGATGCGCTCAACCGCGTGCCCCAGCTCCGGGTAACCGGTGTTGGAGAGCAGCACGACGAACTGGTTGCTACCGTTCCTGGTCACGGCATCGCCTTTGCGGAGCGTGGTCTGGAGTACCTGATAGAATTGATCCTCCGCTTCGAGCAGCGGGAAGGTCTCGTCGTCTTCCGGGTTGAGGGAAAAGACCAGGATGCAGGCAGGTATATTGTAAATCCCCACCGTGCGACGCAGGAACCGGTACACCGCCTGGAAACCATCGAGAGGAAGCGCCATGGCCCCCGGCAGTTGATTCCGCTCGCCCAGGATCATTTCAATGTGGGTCAGGCTCGCGAGCTGTTCCGGCGAGAGTGCCTGGTGTTCGTCGTATATTCGGTAGCCGTGCTTGCCGTTCTGCTTCACCGAGTAAAGCATCTTGTCGACTTTCTTGTAAAGCTCGGAGAAATGCGTCCCGTGCGCGGGAACGAAGACGCAACCCATGGAAGCCCCCAGGGGAATCATCATGTCCTCACCCATGAGGTCCTTCGCCGATTGGAGCAAACAGCGGTTGATGTATTCCGATTTATTGGCGATCCCCGCTTCATCGCACATCCCTTGGCAGAAGGCGATGAACTCGTCGCCGCCGAGCCGGCCCACCAGGTCGGATGGACGCATCGCCGTGCGGATGATATCGGCAAAGCTGATGAGTATCTTGTCGCCCATGGAATGGCCGTAAATGTCATTGACGAGCTTGAAATTGTCGAGGTCGATCATCATGAGGGCTCCGGTCGCCTGACGGCAAACTTCCTTCAAATCGGTTTCCGCCGACGTCTTGTTCAGGAGCCCTGTCAGAGAATCCGTACTGGCGTGTCGCTTCCAGCCTTCAATTTGCTCCACGGTCTGGAGGATATTCGCGACCCGGCGCAACAGCACGTCGGGTCGAAAGGGCTTGCGGATGAAATCCATGGCCCCATTGTCAAATCCCTTACTTTCCGCTTCTTCGTCCTGATCCGCCGTCATGAACATGAACGGGATTTGTTCCTGGTACTCTGACTGCAGTTTTTTTTGCAGCTCGTAGCCGGACATGCCAGGCATCTGGAGATCGGAAAGAACCATATCGGGGCGCTCCTGATGGTAAATCTCTATGGCCTCCGGGCCCGAGGAGGCGCAGAAAGTCTTGTATTCGCCGGACAGCATGTTTTCCGTCATCATCAGCGAAACCTTCATATCGTCCACGATCAATATTTTTTTCATGGAGTCATCTCCCTTTTATGGGAATTAAGGAGTATAATAAGACTGATAGGCGTCGGTATCGCGAAAAGAGCATACCTCTATTACGTATTATTTTAGCACTTATGTCGTGTCAAGCAAGCCTTTTCTGAAATAAACACAAAATAAAACTATAGGGAAACGGGAGGAAACACCATGCTGACACTGGAAAACCTGAAGGAGATGGGAATGGATCCCAGCGAGGGTCTGGCCCGGTGCATGAACAACGAGGATTTCTTTTTTAAGATGGTAAAGATGGCGCTTTCCAACGAATACTTCGAGACACTGGAGAAGGCGCTGGAGGATGGCGACAAAGCCCTCGCCTTCGAAGCAGCCCACGCCCTGAAGGGCGTTGTCGGGAATCTGGCGCTTTCCCATATCTACGACCCGCTGGCGGAGATGACGGAGCTCCTGCGGGCGAGCCAGGATGCCGATTACGTCCCTATGTATCGCCCCATCAAAGCATTGCGCGACAAGCTCCTGGCCATGTGTCAGGATTGAAGGTGACGGGCTCCCCGCTCTTAAGTAACGAGGTGCTGTTGTATGATGACGCATTTCAGGAACGAGTTCTACAAGAAGCTCTTCGAGTCCCTTGAGGACAACGCGGTGCTGATGCGGGTTGAGGAAGACGGCCGTTATTATCCTATCTGGTGCTCCCCCGAGTTTACCGAGATGATGGAGGGAACGGCAGAAGAGTTCATCCGATTGGAAAGTGGTGGAACCATGACCACCATCCACCCGGATGACCGGGAGGAGATCGCCTATCTTTTCCGCCACCATGTCACGAAGGCGGGCACCAACAGCCTTGACGTTCGCAAGCGCACGATCAGGGGGCGCTGGCTCTGGGTAAATATCCATTATGCCTTCGTGGAGGAGGATGGTGTCCAGTACGCGTACTGCAATTATTTCAACGTGACCTATATCAAGGAAGCGGAGCAGCGGGCGCAGACGCTCTACAAACGCATCCGTACCGAGTTAGAAAGCATGGGCAGTGATAACCTGCTTTCCCTGCGGCTGAACCTGACGCAGGACAAGATCGAGGATTGCCGTAGCCACGAGCCCGGTGGTCGGGATCTCAGCGGCGGCAGCGTCCATGATCTTTTTCGGCAACGGCTTTCCCTCCTGCTCTTCGACAAGGACCAGGCGCGCTTTTTCGAACTGTTCTCGGCGGAAAAACTTATAGAGACCTATTTTTATGGCAACAGTACGATATCCGATGTTTTTTTCAGCCGGCGGCCCAATGGGCGGGAATGTTTCATCCGTTACAGCGTCAGGCTGCGCCAGGATCCTGTCAGTGGTGATATCATCGCTTTTGCCACGGAAAAGGACTACAACGGCGAGATGGTTAGTGAAGCACTGCTCAACAAGGCTCTGGCTGAGCAGTACGACATGATCACCTATCTCGTAAACGGTCAGTACGGCGTCGTCATCGGTGACGCCGCCCGCATTGCGCGGGGAAGCATTTTCCCGCGGGAGAGGGACGGCAGCTATGACCGGTACCTGGCGGAGCAGGTGGCGCCGGTCCTCAGCGGGACGGAGGAGGAGAAAGCGGCATGTCTGGCGGCCCTGCGCCCGGAGCAGATCGAGAGGGAGCTGGCAGCACATGAGCCATACGCGGTGAATATCGTTTGTCAGATTGACGGCGAGACCTTCTATAAGCGGTTCGTATTCTTCCTGGTGGACCGGGAGGCGAAGTTCTATCTGCTGCTGAAGTCGGACACCACCGAAATCCAGAAGGAGCAGATCCAACGGAACGAGCAGCTCAGGAGCGTTCTCGAGGAAGCGAAGCAGGCCAATATCGCCAAGACCGTATTCCTTTCCAACATGAGCCACGAGATACGAACGCCAATGAACGCGATTATCGGTCTGGACAGCATCGCACTGAAGGAACCGGATCTCTCGCCCCGGATGAAAGCGCATCTCGAAAAAATCGGCGGCAGCGCCCGCCACTTGTTGAGCCTCATTAACGATATCCTGGATATGAGCCGCATCGAAAGCGGCCGCATGGTGATGAAAAAGGAGGAATTCTCGTTCAGCAGTATGCTGGAGCAGATTAATGCCATGATCAACAGCCAGTGCCAGGATAAGAAACTGCATTACAACTGCGTCATCCAGGGGTTGGTGGACGAGTTCTACATCGGCGACGACATGAAACTCAAGCAGGTGCTGATCAACATCCTGGGCAACGCCGTGAAATTCACGCCCCCTGGCGGGATGGTCTGCCTCATTGTGGAGCGGGTGGCGAAATTCGAGGATAAAACGACGCTGCGCTTCATCGTCCGGGACACCGGCATCGGCATGGATGCGGCGTTCCTGCCGAAGATATTCGACGCCTTCAGCCAGGAGGACGGAGCCACGACCAACAAATTCGGCGGTACCGGTCTCGGCATGGCCATCACCAAGAATATCGTCGAGATGATGAACGGCAATATCTCCGTCACCTCGAAAAAGGGCAGGGGTTCGGAGTTCATTGTCAATGTGACACTGAAGGACAGTAACCGGGAAGATAGCGCCGGGTGTGGTTTCCGTCCCCAGGACCTCAACGTACTCATCATCGACGATGACGCCAGTGCCTGCGAACACGCCAAGCTGGTGCTGGAGGAGGTGGGCATCGCCGCCGATTTCTGCCTGAACGGACAGGATGCGCTGGACATGATCCGCCTGGGGCACGCCCGGCGCGACGACTACAACATGATTTTGATGGATTACAAGATGCCGGAGCAGGACGGCCTCGCCGTTACCCGCGAGATTCGGAAGATCGTAGGCGAGGAATCCACCGTCATTATCCTTACTGCCTACAACTGGGACAACATCATCGAGGAAGCCATTGACGCCGGGGTTGACAGTTTCATGGCGAAGCCGCTCTTCGCTTCGAATGTCCTGTCCGGTTTCCGGCAGGTGCTGGCCCGCAAGAACATCTGCCTGACGCAAAAGCGCCGCAAGGCCGACCTCGCCGGCCGTCATGTTCTCCTGGCGGAGGATATGCTGGTCAACGCGGAAATCATGAAGGAAATTCTTGCCATGCGGCAGATGAAAGTCGATCACGCCGAGAACGGTCAGATGGCGGTGAGGATGTTTTCCGAGAGCCCGCTAGGCCATTACGATGCCGTCCTGATGGATGTGCGGATGCCGGTGATGGACGGGCTCAAAGCGATGGCGGCCATCCGGGCGCTACCGCGTCCCGACAGCCGTGTCGTGCCCATCATCGCCATGACGGCCAACGCCTTTGACGAGGACGTACAGCGTTCTTTGCAGGCGGGCATGAACGCGCATCTTTCGAAACCCGTGGAACCTGACCACTTGTATGAAACACTGGAGAGCCTGATTGCCGACGAAGGAGGGGAAACGAATGGATGAGATAACGCTGCCGATGTTGGAACGGATGGCGAAGCGTTTTCCCGGAGGATTCTTTATTTACCGCGCCAGCGCGCCGGAGGAAATCCTGTTCATCAATGACGTCATGCTGGATATCTTTGGCTGCCGGACGCTGGAGGAGTTCAAGGAACTGACCGGATATACCTTCCAGGGGCTGGTGCATCCGGACGATCTGGATGCGGTGGAGGATTCCATCCATACCCAGATCGGCCGGAGCGATAAGCAACTTGATTACGTGGAGTACCGTATCATCCGCCGGGATGGTAGCGTCCGCTGGGTTGATGACTACGGCCGTCTCGTCCATACGGAAAGCGACGGCGACTTGTTTTACGTCTTTATTCGCGACATTACCGAGGAGCGGGCGGCCCGCCGGGAGAATATCCGCCGGGCCCGGGTCATCGAGGGCCTGAGCGTCGAATCCACCTCCATCTACCTGCTGGATCTCGTCAGCGGCAGCATGCACCCCTATCGCCTGCAGAACGAGACATTCCAGCGCATCGTCAGCGAGCTGGGCATTGCCCCGGACGAGCCGCCCGACTGGTCGCGCGTCCTGAACGCCTATGCCGGGCGCTTCATCATTCCGGAGGATCGGCCCCTCTATCTGAAGGAGATTGCCAAAGAGCGTATTCTGGAGCGACTCGGGAAAGAGCGCCACTACACCGTTACCTACCGTTGCCCCGGCCAGGACGATACTTCTCCGGTTTATATGGAAATGTTCATCGTCCGCATCGACGATGACCGCCAGATACGCAACGCGGTCATGGGGTACCGCGATGTCACCGGCCAGGTCGTGCGGGTGCAGAAGGAAATGAAGGAAAAGATGGACATGGAACTGGCGTTGGAACAGGAAAAGCACGCCAATGAGGCCAAGTCCGCTTTCCTGTTTAGCATTTCCCATGATATCCGTACCCCGATGAACGCCATCATGGGCTTTACCGATCTTGCCAAGCGCCACATGGATGACCCGGCGCTTTTGCGGGACTATCTCGGCAAGGTGGATGAGGCCAACCATCACTTGCTGGCCCTCATTGATGATCTTTTGGAAATGAGCCGCCTTGACTACGGTCGGGTTGAGATCAAGACCGAGCCGTCAGACCTCGCCCGACAGATCGATATGGTTCTCGACATGTTCAAGCCGCAGGTTGAGGAGAAATCCCTCCGGCTGGTCCGGGACATCGTCATCCCGCCGCAGCCCGTCTATCTTGATGGTTTGCGTTTCCGCCGGATTGTCGGCAACATCGTGGGCAACGCGGTGAAGTTCACGTCGCCCGGGGGAGAGGTTAAGGTGATCGCACGCCAGAAGCGTGTCTCGGAGTCTGGCTATGCCCGCTACGAGATCACGGTCGCCGATAACGGTATCGGCATGACCGAGGAATTCATGACGCGGATGTTCGAGTCTTTCGAGCGGGAGGAAAGCGCGACCAAGACTGGATATCTCGGCACCGGCCTCGGCCTCACCATCACCAAGCGCCTGCTTGACATCATGGGCGGTTCGATCGCTGTCACCAGCAAGAAGGGCGAGGGGTCATCCTTCGTTATCGACCTGCCGTTGAAGCTCGCGGATAAAGCTTCGTTGCCCGGCGAGGATCATTCACTGGCGGAGGAACCGCGGAAAGCCGCCGGGGAGTATCGTATCCTGCTGGTCGAGGACATCGATGTCAATCGAATCCTGGCGGAGACGATGCTCAGCGAGGCCGGCTTCCTGGTGGAGTCTGTTCCCGACGGCAGTGACGCCGTGGAAGCCGTCCGCCGTCACCGGCCCTGGTATTATGATATCGTGCTGATGGATATTCAGATGCCGGTCATGAACGGTTACGAGGCGACGCGCCTCATCCGCGCCCTGGACCGGGAGGACACCCGCAGTCTGCCAATCATCGCCCTCTCGGCCAACGCCCGGGAACAGGACCGGCAAATGAGCATGGAAAGCGGCATGAATTCCCATGTATCGAAGCCTTTCGACATCGCCCAGCTAATCCATACAGTGAATGAGCATATCGCTGCCAACCGCCGCGCGTAAGGGCATTTTTCGCAGACTTTGTTCCTCCGCCAGAGGAAAAATGCGCTTTTTTCATAAAAAGCCGCGCGTTTTCTTAGACGCGCGGCCTTTTATATGATATAATGGTACTGTTTGGTAAGACTGTGTCCGGGGAAGTCCGCCGGACGGCGCAGCAGGGCGAGAGGAGGCGGGAGCCGTGAAGATCATGTTTTCCGCTGGCGAAACGTCGGGCGATCTTCATGGTGCGCGCCTGGCGGAAGAAATTCTTGCGCGCGCCCCGGAATCGGAGCTCTTTGGTTTCGGCGGATCGCGCATGGCAGCGGCCGGGATGCGGCTGGTGGCGGATATGGCCGATTACAGCGTCATGGGCGTTTGGGAGGTCGTGAAGAATCTTCGGCGCATCGTGGCCCTGCTGGACCATTTGACGGTGGTGATGGAACAGGAAAAGCCGGATCTCCTGGTGCTTATCGATTATCCCGATTTCAACTGGCGCTTGGCCAAACGAGCGAAGAAAACCGGCATCCCTGTTTTTTCCTATATCCCGCCTTCGGCCTGGGCCTGGAGGAAAGGCCGGGCGAAGGACTGTGCGAAGCTCGCAGATGAATTCGCGGCGATTTTTCCTTTTGAAATGAAGGTTTATGAGGAAGCGGGAGCGAATATAAACTTTGTGGGCAATCCTCTGGTGGACACGGTGAAGCCTTCGATGACGCAGGATGAGGCCCGGGCGTTTTTCGGCCTTCCCGAAAATGGCTTTCCTGTGCTGCTGCTCCCCGGGAGCCGGCGCCAGGAGATATCGCTCTTGCTCCCGCCGATGCTGGAAGCAGCTCGGCGCATCCAGAAGGAAAAGCCGGACGCCGTCTTTTTCCTGCCGGTCGCGCCGAATATGGACCAGGCCCGGATGGAGCGGCTGGCGGCGGAAGCAAAAGTTGCGGTTTCGTTTACCCATGAGAAGACGTATGATCTCATGGGTCTCATGCAATTCGCTCTCGCCACCTCGGGCACGGTGGTGCTGGAGGCAGCGCTGATGGGGCTGCCTGCAATCGTGCTTTACCGCTTGTCGAATATTTCCTATCAAATTGGCAGACTCTTAGTACATGTGCCGTATTTCAGCTTGCCGAACATTCTCTTGGGGGAGATGGCGCAGCCGGAGCTTTTGCAGGATGAGGTGAACCCGGAACGTATCCTCTTGGAGGCACGTCGTTTCTGGGAAGAGCCCGGCCATCGCCAGCGCGTCCAGGAGCGTCTCCGGGCGGCCTGCGATCGGCTGGGGCCTCCGGGTGCGGCTGGCCGCGCGGCGGAGCGTATTCTCGCGGCGGCCGGATGGGGGCGGACGAATTAACCGCATCCGGTGGGGGAGAGCCTTAAATTCCTTAGCGGAAGGGATTCCTATGAAAAATTATATCCGTCTTCTGCGGTATATAAAACCATATATGAACCGGCTGATTCAGGCCATTTTCTGTATCATCGTGGCCGCCGGCGCCAACCTTTACCTGCCGTGGATCATCAAGGACATGATCGACAAGGTGTTGGCGGAAAAGGATATGGAGATGCTGAACATTATCTCCATTGGCATCGTCGTGACCTTTTTTATCCGTGGAGTCTTCTACTATGGGCAGAGCTATCTCGTGTCCTTCGTTCGGCAGCGGGTCATCATCGACGTCCGGGATGTGCTGTTCCAGAAGTTCCAGCGTTTGCCGCTGTCCTATTTTGACCGCCACCAGACCGGCGAGATCATGAGCTATATCACGAATGACGTAGCGGCACTTCAGAATGCCTTGGTGGACAGGCTCATCGAGTTGGTGACGGAGAGTTCCATTTTCTTCGGTTCGCTGGTGATGATGGTGATGCTGGACTGGAAGCTGAGTCTGCTGACGCTCATCGTGGTGCCGCTGGTGGGACAGGCAATGAAGATTTTCGGGCAAAGGCTCAAGGCATCGGGAACCGTTATCCAGGAACGGCTGGCGGATATCACTTCGACGATGCAGGAGAGTATTTCGGCGGTGCGGGTGGTCAAGTCGTTTGTACGGGAGGATTTCGAGATCGATCGTTTCCACCGCCAGAACGAGCTGAATTTCAAGGCGGAGATGAAGAATATCCAGATCATGAGCCTCCTGACGCCGACGGTGGAGTTTCTGGCGGCGGTGGCGGTGACGGTCATTGTCTGGTTTGGCGGCTATGAGGTGGTGAATGGCGTGATAACGGCGGGTACGCTGGTAGCGTTCCTGACCTACGCGGTGAATCTGGCCAATCCGGTGAAGCGGATCAGCCGTGTCTATGGCGCGATCCAAAAGGCGATGGCGGGGGCGGACCGCGTCTTTGCCATCATGGATCTGCCGGAAACCATCACCGACAAGCCCGGTGCCCTGCCGTTACCGCCGGTGTCCGGACGGGTGGAACTTGATCATGTGAGCTTTGGTTATGAAGAAGGGAAAACAGCACTCTCCGATATATCCCTGACTGTGGAGCCGGGGCAGATGATTGCATTCGTAGGGCCCAGCGGCGCCGGGAAATCAACCATTGCCAATCTGATTCCCCGTTTTTATGACGTCACGGGCGGCGCCATCCGGGTGGACGGCCATGATGTCCGGGATGTGACGATGGATTCCCTGCGGCAGCAAATCGGTATCGTGCCGCAGGAGACGATGCTGTTTTCCGCCTCGGTGTGGGAGAACATCCGCTATGGGCGTCTGGACGCCACCGACGAAGAAATCGTTCAGGCGGCGAAGGATGCCAATGCCCATGAGTTTATCCTGGAACTGCCGGAGGGGTATGATACCCGCATCGGCGAGCGGGGGCTGAATCTTTCCGGCGGGCAGCGCCAGCGCATCGCCATCGCCCGGGCTATCCTGAAGGACCCGCGGGTGTTGATTCTCGATGAAGCGACCAGTGCGCTGGACACAGAGAGCGAGAAGGTCGTTCAGGCGGCGCTGGACCGGCTCATGGTGGGGCGGACCTCCTTCGTCATCGCCCACCGCCTGTCCACGATTTTTGATGCCGACCAGATTTACGTCATCGATGGCGGTCAGGTGCGTGAGCACGGCTCCCATCAGGAACTTCTGGCGGCGGGCGGACTTTACAGCAACCTTTACAATATCCAGTTCAGCAAGGCCATCCACTGATCATCGTGCCGCCCGGCTGCGGCGCCGGGAGCGGGAATCCGCTTCCGTCAAAGGGGAAACGAAATGCAGTTACTATACAACATCGCGGCGATCATCGTTGTCCTGCTCATCATCCCGGTGTTTATGATCCGGGCCATCCGGGAGCGGGGCTTTGTGGAGCGCATCCGCCAATGCCTGGGTTTCGTGCCCGAGGAGGCGCTGGAGAAGGTCGCTAAGAAAAATTGCATCTGGGTCCATGCGGCCTCGGTTGGTGAAGTAGTGGCGGCAAGCCCTTTGATTAAGGAGTTTCGGCGGGAGTTTCCCAAGAACCCGATCCTGTTGTCCGTCGTTACCACCAATGGCTACGAGATGGCCAACCGCATTATAAAGGATGCCGACAGCATCATCTATTTCCCCCTGGATCTGCCCTTCTTGGCGGCGCATATGGTGCGCCGGGTGACGCCGCGGGTTTTCCTGCCGGTGGAGACGGAACTCTGGCCGAACTTCCTCAAGGCCTGCCGGGGCATGCGCATTCCTGTCATGATGGTCAACGGTCGCATCAGCGACAAGAGCGTCAAGCGCTACCATCATCTGCACAGTCTGCTTGACGATATGATCAGCACGGTGACGAAGTTCGCCATGCAGTCGCCCATCGACGCCGAGTACATCATCCGCCTGGGCGCGAATCCGAATCTCGTCATCGTTACCGGTAACACGAAGTTCGATCAGACCTATACCGACGTAAGCCCCGAGGAGAAGGAACAGCTCATTGACGAGATGGGGCTACAGGACAAAGACGGCATCTTCCTGGCCGGCAGTACGCATCGGGGAGAGGAAGAACCGGTACTTAAAGCGTTCCGGGCCATTAGGGAAAAGTTTCCCCGGGCGCGGCTGATCATTGCGCCGCGGGAACTCCTGCGGACGCGGGAGGTCATCGCCATCTGTCACCGGGCGGGTTTTCGGACTGCCCGGCGTACCGAACTCCTGGAGAAACCATCCACGGAGCATGATATCGTAGTCCTCGATACCATTGGCGAGCTCGGGAAAATCTATAGCGTCGGCGATGTGATTTATGTCGGCGGCAGCCTGATCGCCCACGGCGGTCACAATATCCTGGAGCCGGCGGCCCACGGAAAGGCTATTGTCGTCGGTTTCAATATGTTCAACTTCAAGGAAACCCATGCCTTGTTCACCAAGCGAAATGCGGTCATTACTGTTTCGGACAGCGATGAACTCACGAAGGCCGTGGTCCGGCTTTTTTCCGATACCGCTGAGCGACAGCGCATGGAGCGGGAAACCTTCGCTATCTGCAGCGAGAATAAGGGGGCGGCCCGCCGGTCTGCCGTGCTGCTCCATGAAATGCTGGATATGGTGGAGGCCCGGCGCCTCGCCAGCGGGCAAATCAAGTCCACTGACAAGGTGGAGAACTTCCAGACGTATTTCTACCATCTGATTCACAGCCGGGATGGCCACGGTTTCCTGATGCAGATGATGATTGCCGTCCTCTATCTGTTCTCGCTTATTTACGGCGGTCTGGTGAATCTGAAACTCGCCGGCTACAAGGCGGGGGTGTTTCAGAAGAAGAGGCTCGGCTGCTATGTCATCAGCCTCGGCAATATCACGGTGGGCGGCACCGGCAAGACGCCAACGGCCCAACGACTGGCCCGCGAAATTCGTGAGCTCGGCTACCGTGTCGTCATCCTGAACCGCGGCTACCGGGCGAAGTGGAAGGGCGAGGTCGGCATCGTCTCCGACGGCCGGGAATTGCACATGAACCCTGCTGAGGCCGGCGACGAGGCGTTCATGCTGGCAAAGCATCTGCCGGACGTGCCGGTACTCATCGGCCCGGAACGTTACGTGACCGGCAGCTATGCCATCGAGCACTTCGGCGCCGAGGTGGCGATTCTTGACGACGGCTATCAGCATTGGCAGTTGGAACGAGATCTTGATATCCTGCTGGTGGACGCCGTTAACGTCTTCGGCAACGGTTATATGCTGCCGCGCGGTACCCTCCGGGAGCCCATGTCCCATATTGATCGGGCCGATGTCTGTCTCCTCACAAAGGTGGATCAGGCGACGGAGACTTCGCGGCAGTATATCCGCACCGTGGTACGGGAGGAAAACGATCACGCCATCATCGTCGAGAGCATCCATCAGCCCCGGCGGTTCATTGAGCTTTCCGACTGGCATGCCCGGATTGACAGCGACGGCATCGATATTTCACAGATGAAGGGCAAGCGCGTCATGGCGGTGTCCGCCATCGGCAATCCCGCTTCCTTTGAGCAGACGCTGTCGAATCTGGGAGCGGTCGTCATCGAGAGCCTGCGTTTCCCTGACCATCATGACTATACCATCGCCGAGATGCGCGACGTGGCGGATCAAGCGACGCTGCTGGATGCGGAGGCGGTGGTCATCACCGAAAAGGACGCCGTGAAGGTGCCGCTGGAAACGAAGGACATGATCGAGGGTAAGTTGAATTACCATATTCCCATTTATGTAGTCAGTGTTGAAGTCACCTTCCAGGACGGTGAGGATATCCTGACCGAGCGGATCAAGGAGGATTTGGCGGCAAAGATCGGTAAGCGGAGCAGCCTGCTCCGTGAGAAAGGGGCAGTTGAGACATGAGAGTGCTTTGCGTCATACCGGCCCGTTACGCTTCGACCCGTTTGCCGGGGAAGCCGCTGGCGGATATCAATGGCAAGCCCATGATCTGTCGTGTCTATGATCGGGCGGTGCAAGCGAAATGCCTGTCGGGCGTGGTCGTAGCCACCGATGACGAAAGAGTGGCGAATGCCGTGGAGGCGGACGGCGGCCAGGCGATGATGACGTCGCCGGACTGCCCGACCGGTACGGACCGGCTGGCGGAGGTGGCGGCGGTCTATCCGGACATGGAGGTCATCATCAACGTGCAGGGAGACGAGCCGCTGATCGATCCCGGGCTGATTGACGAGCTCGCGGCGCTTTTCATGGCGGAGCCGGAGTTGCAGATGGCGACGGTCAAGACGCCTGTCACCGATGCGGCGGAGCAGGAGAACCCCAATAATGTCAAGGTCGTGACCGATAAGGAGGGATACGCCCTGTACTTCTCCCGGTCGCTTTTGCCCTATCCTCGCGTGGCGGACAAAGCCCCGGTCTATAAGCATATCGGCATATACGCCTATCGTCGGGAGTTCCTGCTGGCCTACGCCAATCTGCCGCCGACACCTCTGGAGCAGGCGGAGTCTCTGGAGCAGCTTCGGGCCTTGGAAAACGGATACCGCATCCGGGTGATTGAGACGGACCGCCGCTTCATCGGCGTCGATACCGCCGAAGATTTGGCCCGGGTGAACGAGATTTACCGCGAAATGGAACAATAGGGAGGTCGAGGTTATGAATACCGTAAAAGTTGCTGATTTTGAGGTCGGCGCCGGAAATCCTCTGGTGCTGATGGCGGGCCCCTGTGTGCTGGAGGGCTACGAGCGCTCGCTTTTCATCGGACGGACCATCCGCGACATCACCCGGCGGCTCGGCATCCCTTATATCTTCAAGGCTTCCTTTGATAAGGCCAACCGTTCATCGTTCAACGGATTTCGCGGACCCGGTCTAGAGAAGGGGCTGGAAATGCTCCGCCGCATCAAGGAAGAACTCGGGGTGCCGGTGGTGACGGATATTCATCGAGAGTCCCAGGCGGCGCCGGCGGCAAAGGTGGTCGATGTCATCCAGATTCCGGCGTTCCTGTGCCGCCAGACCGATCTCATCTATGCTGCCGCCCAGACCGACTGCGTTATTAACGTTAAAAAGGGGCAGTTCCTGGCGCCGCGGGATATGCGGAACGTCGTGGACAAGCTCCTCGAAGGCGGCAACTGCAACATCCTGCTGACGGAACGGGGCGCGTCCTTTGGCTATAACAATCTCGTGGTCGATATGAGAAGTTTCCCCATCATGCGATCCTTCGGCTATCCGGTGGTCTTTGACGCGACGCACAGCGTTCAGCTTCCGGGCGGCGCCGGCACCAGTTCCGCCGGCAATCGGGAATTTGTGGAGTATCTGGCCCGGGCAGCGGTAGCTGCCGGCGTGGACGCGCTCTTCATGGAGGTTCACGACAATCCGGAGGAGGCCCTCTGTGATGGGCCCAACAGCGTTTACCTCGACAAGCTGGAGGCTCTTCTTAAGGATTGCCTGTCGATTTACAATATCGTACGGCCGCGGCTACGCTGAGAAAGGATGGGGCCCGTGATCAAGGAAAAGGCCATCGAGACCCTTCAGATAGAAATCGACGCCATGCAGAAGCTGCTTGACCGCGTCGATGATGAATTCGAGTCAGCGGTTCAGGCAATCCTCGCCTGCAAGGGGCGCGTCATCGTTACGGGAATCGGGAAGTCAGGCCACGTCGGGCAGAAAGTGGCGGCTAGCCTGGCCAGTACTGGGACGCCGTCCTTCTTCATGCACCCGGCGGAGGCGTTCCACGGTGATCTCGGCATGGTGACGCCGTCGGATATCGTGTTGGCTATCTCCAACAGCGGCGAGACCAACGAGATCATCAGCATCCTGGCGGTCATCCGACGCATCGGGGCACCGCTCATCGCCCTTTGCGGTCGCCGGGATTCGACGTTGGGACGTAACGCCGACTGGTTCATCGACGCCGGTGTGGCACGGGAAGCCTGCCCGTTGGGGCTGGCGCCTACCGCCAGCACGACGGCGGCGCTGGCCATGGGCGACGCGATCACCATGGCGGCGATGGCGGTGCGCAATTTCACCGCCCAGGACTTCGCACTTTATCATCCCGGCGGTTCCCTGGGGCGCAAACTCCTGCTCACGGTGGAGGACGTCATGTACACCGGCGAGGACAATCCCATCATCGCCGCCGGACATACCGCCAAGGAGGCACTTTTCGTCATGACCGCTACCGGCGTTGGAGCAACTTCGGTGGTGGATGAGGCGGGACGCTTCATCGGCCTGGTGACGGACGGCGATGTCCGGCGCTGCCTGGCAAAAGGCAGTGAGTTTGTGGATGAACCGGTGGAGCACTTTATGACAAAAAAACCGGCGACCATCACGAAGGAAAAGCTCGCAGCGTCGGCACTTTCCATCATGGAGAAGCATCAGCCGCGGCCCATTACGGTGTTGCCGGTCATTGATGAAGACGGGCGGCCCGTCGGCATCGTCCATTTGACGAATCTTCTGCGGCAGGGGGTCGTTTGAAGCGTGAATTATTCTGAAGACGCCCGGGAACGGGCGAAGAAGATCAAACTCATCGCCTTTGACGTGGACGGTGTTCTGACCGATGGCTGCGTGAACATGGGCCCTGATGGGGAAGCATTCAAGTCCTTTGACATCAAGGACGGTCTCGGCATCACCCAATGGCAGAAGGCTGGCGGCAAGACGGCCTTCATCACCGGGCGGGAATCGGAAATCGTGGCGCGTCGGGCGGCGGAACTCCATATCACGGCGGTCTTTCAGGGCTGCCTTGACAAGCGTGCCGCTTACGCGGAACTCAAGGAGCGCTTTGGCCTGGCGGACACGGAGGTCGCCTATATGGGGGACGACCTCATCGATTTGTCGCTTCTGACTCGGGCAGGGCTTGCGGCAGCAGTGGCGGACGCGGTGCTGGAAGTTCGGGACCGTGTCCATCTGGTGACGGGGCGTCCCGGTGGTCATGGCGCGGCCCGGGAACTAGTTGAGTTCATCATGCGGGCGCAGGGCCGTTGGGACGATGTCGTCCAAGCCTTCCTGCTATGAGAAGGCGGCGCAGCAATCCCTCCGAAAGGTGTCTGTTCTGTCGTGCTTCGCGTGCCGCCGGGAGGACATAATATGCTCTATCATACGCTGATGCTGCTCAGCCGTGTTATCTGTTGCCTGCCCTATTCGGCTTTGCAATCGGTGGGGAATTGGCTGGGACTTCTGTATCACGCACTCGACCGGCGGCACCGCGAAGCCGCCGTCCGGCAGATGGCAGAATGCTTATCCGTTCCCGAAGAAGAAGCGCGGCGCCTTGTGCGCCAGTCATTCATCAACCTGGGACACGTTGCGTTGGATATTTTCTATACGCCGGTTCTGACACGGGATAATTTCCGCGAATACATTGAGGTGGAACACCTTGATTACATGCAGGATGCATGGAACGAGGGGAAAGGCGTCATCGTTTATACGGCACATATCGGAACCTGGGAATGGCTCTCGGTGGCTTTCCCTTTTTTGGGTTTTCCGTCTGCGACCTTCGTCAGGATGCAGTCCAACAATCAGCTTACCCGTTTTCTTAACACAATCCGCGAGCGGAACGGGGTGGAGGTTTTCGCTACGCGGAGCGGCCCGCGGGAAATGATGGCTGCGGCGCGGGCACTGAAGGCGGGCAAGGTTCTGGGAATCCTGGCCGACAGTGACGCGGGCGAGGGCGGCATACGAGTGGAGTTTTTCGGAAAGCCGTTTTCCGCTCCCAAGGGGCAGGTGTATTTTTCGGAAAAGTTTGGATCTCCCGTTGTTCCGGCGTTCATGATTCGCCGAGAGGACGGAAGGCATAAACTCGTTTTTGGCCAGCCGATGCACCTGGAAGAAGGACAGGAATCCGGCGGGGGAGAGGTTTCCCTTGCTGTTTCCCTGACCAGGGTATTGGAGAAAACCATTCGCGAGAATCCCGCGCAGTGGATATGGTACCGCCGGCTATGGAACACGTTCGCGCATAAGCACGATTGAATTGAATGAGAATCCTGAAGCAAGGAAGTATGAAGCATGCTCTACCATACGCTGATGTTGCTCAGTCGCATCATCTGCTGCCTGCCGCACAGTGCCCTATTGACATTGGGGCGGGGAGCCGGTATTCTGTATTATAAATTCATAAAGAAACAGCGGGAACGAGCGGTCCGGCAGATGATGGAGGGCCTCGGCATCCCGGAGGAGGAAGCGCGACGCCTGGTGAAGGAGTCCTTCGTGAACCTCGCCCGGAATATGCTGGAAATCTTCTATATGCCGAACCTCAACGAGAAAAACTACAAAGAATACATTGAAGTCGACCATATGGAGCGGGCGGAGGCGGCTTTGGCCGAGGGGCACGGCGTGGTTGTTCTGACCGGCCACATCGGCACCTGGGAATGGCTGTCGGCAGCCTTCTCACTGGCGGGTTATCCGGCTACGGCCATTGCCAAGACGCAGCCTAACCAACAATACTCAAAGGCGCTTGACGAACTCCGGGCGAAGATACACATGGAGGTTTTTTCCCGTGGTTCCAGCGAACTCATCGCGGCAGCCAAGGCGCTTCGTCAGGGGAAGTTGTTGGGATTCCTGGTGGATCAGGACGCGGGCCCGGGCGGCGCCTTCATTGACTTTTTGGGAAAGACAGCCTCGACGCCGATGGGACCGGCGGTTTTCGCCCGGAAGTACAACGCCCCCATCCTCCCCTGCTTCATCCTGCGGCGTCCCGACGGACGGCATCGCGTCACGATCGGCGAGGTATTGCGTTATGAAGACCACGGCGATACCGACAAAGATCTGTATGATCTCACGGTGCGCATGACGCGGATACTGGAAAAGGTCATCCGGGAAAACCCGACGCAATGGCTTTGGTTCCAGAAGCGATGGGATACGCCGCCGGAGAGAAAACGGGAGAAGCATCACACGGTCAAGGCGATAAAGGAACAGGGGAAGCAATGAACGATAAAGCAAAGATGCTGGTCCTGGCGACGGCCGTTTTTCTGGCCGGGATGATTGTCTGGACGGTTTTCACCGTGCCGCCGGAGCCGAAGGCGTCGGACGAACCGGCCAAACCGCAGAATGTGGAGTATCATTCCAACACCATCACGGAAGAGAAGAATGGCCGCAGGATTTGGGATATCAAAGCGGATATGTCTGTCACGGATGTCGTGACGCAGGATACGACCTTTACCAATGCGGTAGGTCATTACTATCAGGAGAATGGTATGGTTGTCACGCTGACGGCCCCGAAGGGGGTTTACGCCAGTGAATCGAAGAACATCAAGCTCATGGGTGGTGTCCACGTTACGACTACGGAGGGCGCGGAACTTGTGAGCGACGCTCTGGAATGGGTGGCTTCCGAGGACCGGCTGGTGGCCACGGGAAACGCGAAGCTCACACAACCCGGCGTTCTGGCTGAGGCGGACCGAATTGAAGCCTGGGCGGGATTCACCGCTTTCCGGGCTTCCGGCAACGCCCGCTTGGTAAAGGAGAGATGACGCGATGGACTTTCGCAGGACGAGAAAAGCACTGCTGGCGGCTCTGTTGGCACTGTCACTGGCTAGTGCCGCTGTGGCTGCCCCGGAGGGAGATTCCGGCGAGGCGTCGGAGCTCAGGGGCGATACTGTGGAATATGATATGAAAACCGGTGAGATGCGGGCGACGGGAAACGTCATGCTGAAGCGCGGTAACACCGTTGCGTATTGCAGCGTTGCCACTTACAACACCAATACCCAGCAGGGTCGCATGGAGGGTGGGGTAAGCGCAGACCGGGATGATATGCACCTTGTTTGCGACGTCTTCTATATCGATTCTTCGACGGCATTCCGCGCAGAGGGGCATGTCCATGGTACAAAGGCGGACCGTTCCTTCCGGGGGCCCCGGGCGGAGTACTTCACGGATCAGGAATATATACGCCTGACGGAGGGCGGCACCATCACCACCTCGGACGGCGTGTTCAGTGCCGATTTCATGGAGGGCTGGCTTCAGGACAACCACTGCAAGGGCGTAGGCAACGCTCATATCGTGAGCCCGGCGAAGAATTTCGAAGGCGGCGGCGATACGGCGGAATACTTCGGGCAGGAGAGTGGCCGGGTGGTACTGTCCGGCAACGCGTGGGGCGTGCAGAATAACAATACCTTGCGCAGTGAGCGGCTGACCGTCTATCTGAATGAAAAAGGTCAGGCGTCCATGAAGACCGGAGGCGCCGCGCCGGCGGCCGAATGAGCATGGCAAAGGATAAGCGCCCCGGGCGCTTCATCAAAGGCAGGGAAAATAGGCCCGCGGTCGACAATGAGCCGCAACCGGAGAAAAAGGAAACCCGTCCGTTGCCGCTGCGGCAGGAAGACGCTTTGCAGATCGAGACCCGGAGTCTCGTCAAGACATTCAAGTCCCGAAAAGTGGTGAACCATGTCTCTATCCGCATGGCTACGGGGGAGATCGTGGGGCTTTTGGGGCCGAACGGCGCCGGCAAGACGACGACGTTCTATATGATCATCGGCCTGGAGCAGCCTACCGCGGGTGAGGTCTATATCGGTAATCAGGAGGTGAGCCGTCTGCCGATGCATCGGCGGGCAGAGATGGGGTTGAGCTATCTCGCGCAGGAAGCGTCCATCTTCCGCAAGCTTACCGTGGAGGAAAATCTCCTTTCCATCCTTGAGACCACCAGTCTTTCGCCGGTCGAATGCCGGAACAAGATCGACGCTCTGCTGGAGGAGTTCCATATCTCCCATGTGCGGGAACGCCTGGGAACGGAACTTTCCGGCGGCGAGCGGCGGCGGGTGGAGATTGCCCGTTGTTTGGCCATCGAGCCGAAGTTCATTCTGTTGGATGAGCCCTTTGCCGGCGTAGATCCCATCGCCGTAGCGGATATCCAGGGCATCATCGCCTATCTCCGTCAGCGGGGCATTGGAATCCTCATTACCGACCATAATGTCCGGGAAACGCTCAATATTGTGGACCGGGCATACATCATGAACGACGGGCAGATCCTGATCGAGGGCGACCGGGAGAAAATCGCCAATGATGATTTGGCGAAGAAATTCTATCTGGGTGACAACTTCACTCTGTAAGGATTTGGAGGACCATGAAGATCCGTATTCTAGACCGTTATATTTTCCGGGAGGTCTTAATGACCTTCCTGTTTGGCATCTGCGCCTTTTCCGCCGTTTTTATCGGATCGGGGACGCTCTTTCGCATCGCGCAGTACATCACCGAGTACGGAGCGTCGCTGACAGCGGTGGCAAAGATTTTTGTGCTGAGCCTGCCGGGCGTCATCATCTGGACGTTCCCCATGTCGATGCTTCTGGGGTGTCTTTTGGCGTTTGGACGATTGTCCTCATCCAGTGAGATCACCGCCATGAAGTCCTGCGGCGTCAGTTTTTACCGCATTGCCTGTCCGGCACTGGTCTTAGGCTTTTTCGTGAGCATTTTTGCCGTCTGGTTCAACGAATACATCGTGCCCTGGTCGAATTCCGCCTATGCCCGTGTCGTCAATTATGAGATCAAGGGCAATACGGCGCCTAATTCCCAAGAACATATCATCATCAAGGACATTCAGGACGGTACGCTGAACCGGCTGGTTTACGCCCGGCTCTATGATTCGGCGACGAATCGGATGATGGGCGTGTCGCTGCAGTTGTTTGACCACGGGCGGGCAACCCATGTGGAAAACGCGGAGTACGCCGAGTGGAAGCAAGACCGCTGGATCATGCATAACGGCTCCATCTATGATATTCCGGAGGACGAAAGGACGGAGGCGCAGCATGTCCTGCGCTTCGATACGCAGGTACTGCCGGTCTCGGACAGCCCCGGCGCCATCGTCCGCGCCCAGAAGAAGCCGGAGGAGCTCACCATCAAGGAGCTTCGGGAACAGATTGCCATTTTGAGCGCCCGCTTCGTCAATACGAAAAAGATTGAGACAGAGCTTCACCAGCGATTCACCATCCCTTTTGCCAGCTTCATTTTCGCGCTGGTGGCGGTGCCACTGGGCATCCAACCGCAACGGAGCAGTTCTTCCCGTGGCTTTGCCATCGCTCTAATCATCATCTTCATCTATTACGTTTTCATGACCATGGGCGGCGCCATTGCGCAGAGCGGTGTCATGCCGGCCATGCTGGCGGTCTGGATTCCCAACCTCGTGGGCCTTCTGGTGGGCCTTCTGCTGATGCGCCAGGCGGCGCGTTAACGCTGGTCTGATCCATTGAAGACCGGATTTCATGATGCAATCTGGCAATCCTTTTCGGAAAGGCGGTTTTGACAGTAATGTATGGTATCGTTCTCATAGCGGTTCTGGTTATTACCGGCGGTGCGATTGCCTTCATCGGCGATCGTGTCGGATCCCGGGTCGGCAAGAAGAAGCTATCGCTTTTCGGGCTTCGGCCGCGCCATACGTCTGTCATCGTTACCGTCATTACCGGCATCCTGATTACCATGCTGACTTTCGCAATCCTGGCGGCGGTTTCGGAAAACGTTCGTACCGCTCTTTTCGGCATGGAGAAGCTGAACCGGTCGATGCAGGAGACGCAGGAGCGCCTGGTCGTCACCGGCAAGGAACTGAAGATGGCGCAGGAGCGGCAGCAGAAAGCGGCCGCCGATCTCGAGAAGGCGACCCGCGAAGTCGAGAAGCTCCAGGAAAAGCAGGCCATCCTCGAGAAAAGGGCAGAGGAACTGACGGCGGAAAGCGAGAAGCTGGAGCGTGCCAAGGAAGAACTCACGGCGCAGAATGACCGCCTGCTGGCGGGCAACGCCGAGCTCCAGGCGGCGAACAGTGCCCTTCTCGCCAGCAATGAGCAGATTACCGCGGATAATAAGGAACTCGAAGAGCGGGCGAGTGAGCTCCGGCAGGGAATCCTCTTCATGCGGGAGGGTGATATCAGTTTCCGGGCCGGTGAGGTAATCGCCAGTGGTGTCATCCACGGGAATCGGCCGCTGGCTGAAGTGATTTCAGACCTCGGGGCGCTTGTTCAGCTCGCCAGCCGCAATACGGCGCAACGTCTCGGTGTCAATGACGAGACCAGCGATGTCTGGGTTTTCCAGCCGGAGTTTGAGAAGGCGGCCCAGATCATTGCCGATGGACAGGACGATATGGTTGTCCGTATCGTCGCCGCCGGCAACCTCGTCCGGGGCGAACCGATTCGCACGAATATCCAGCTTTTCAAGAACAGCATTGTGTATCGCAAGGACGAGTTCATCATCGCCCGTCCCTTCCAGATTGACGGCTCCAATCCCGGCGAGGCGGAGCAGGTCGTCATGGCGTTCCTCAAGGACGTCAACGCCGCCGCCAGTGACCGCGGTATTCTGCCCGACCCAATCCGGGGTTCGGTTGGTGTCATGGAGGGCAGTCAGTTCTATGATGTCGTGCAGGCGCTCATTCCAATCAAGGGCCCCATCATCCTCAGCGCTTATGCCCGTACAGATACTGATGCTCTGGGCCCGCTACGGCTGAACCTCAAGCTGGAATCGGAGATCGTACCCGGGGGCAGTGATTGATTCCGTAAAAGGGGGACGCGCGTCATGGTCGTAGCCGCTATCGATCCCGGTCGGGAAAAGTGCGGCTTGGCGGTTGTTGCTGAGGACGGCCGGGTTCTCGACCAGGCGGTCGTGGCCACGACCGGCTTGGCTGTCGAGCTCTCCGAGCGGGTTCGCCGCTTCGCGCCGTCGCTTCTTCTCATCGGCAACGGTACAACGAGCCGCGATGCCCAGGCTTGCGTCCGTGAAGCGCTGCCGGGACTTCCCATCATGGAAGCTGACGAATATCGAACCACTGAGGACGCCAGACGCGCTTACTGGGAGGCGAACCCTCCCGGCGGCTGGCGGCGCTTTTTTCCGACCAGCATGCAGGTGCCGCCGGTGCCGGTCGACGACTTCGTTGCGGTGCTCCTGGCAAGGCGCTATCTCGCCCGCCGGCCCGGGAAATGAATTGAGGGTGCGGCGTAATTTTTGCCGGGGACAGTTTCAGGAGGGAAATTATATGGAAAAACAGGTACGTCCGGACTGGACGGAATATTTCCTCGACATCGCCCGGGCTGTGGGGCGGCGCTCGACATGTCTGCGCCGGCGGTACGGGGCCATCATTGTCAAGGATAAGATCATCATCAGCACCGGTTACAACGGCGCCCCCCGGGGACAGGCGAACTGCATTGATACCGGCGTCTGTGAAAGGGAGCGGTTGCATGTTCCCAAGGGACAGAACTATGAGCTTTGCGTGGCTGTCCACGCCGAGCAGAATGCCATCATTAATGCTGATCCGGTGAAGATGAAGGGAGCGACCATTTACGTCGTCGGCGTCAATGCCGATGGCACGCTCGCTTCGGGCCGGCCCTGTCTGCTCTGCCGTCGGATGCTCACCAACGCCATGCTGGCCGAGGCCGTTTACGAGGAGCCTGATGGCCGGGTTGTTCATATCGCTCCGGGCGATATCATGGATTGAAGACACAAAGAAAGCGCCTGCCGGAAGGTTGTGAAGAACCTTTCCGCAGGCGCTTTGTTATGGGTCGAAGGGACTCAACCGGAAAGTGATATGGACAGAAAGCGGCGACTTAGCCGGCGAAGTGTTCGAAATAGACGGCGCTGGCGAACAGGACAAGGGAAATGGCGATGAAAGCGAAAGTCGCCCGGCCGATCCATTGGAGCTGCTTGGGAGTGAATTTATCCTCGTTGCGGCGCTGGAAGTACATCAGGAGCAACGCGGCAGCCAGAGTACTGTACATGCCGCGATTGAGGTTCGTCATGATTTCCCAGCTCGAGGCCAGAAGGAACAGCGTCATGCAGATGACCGCGACCAGCACTAGGTTTTCCCACGGCTTATGAGTGGTACGGGGGGCGCTGTCCTGGAGCATCTCCTCTTCCATCTTCTGCGTCGTCTCGATATTCTTCTTGATGCGTTTCGTCTGTCGGGCCATGCGATGAATCTCCCCTCCTCCGAAAATTGCGCGGCGCGCCGGGCGTTCCTATTATAGCATGGAATCCTTCCGCAAGGAAGATTTTTCCGGGCGGGCTACAAAGAAAAAACCGGCGGCGCCACAGGGCCTGCCGTCGGTCGCTATTCAGATGGTGACCCAGGAGGGACTCGAACCCCCGACCCTTTGGTTCGTAGCCAAATACTCTAATCCAACTGAGCTACTGGGCCATGTTGACGCCTTCGCAATCAACGAAATCTATGATAGCACAGATACGTGTTTATGTCAATGTTTGGAAAGAAGATTTTCCTTAAAGGGGAATATGTGTTACAATGGGGGCTATCTTATAACGAAAAGGGGGAGCCGGTTATGAGGATTGCGGTTTGTGACAGTGACGCCGTCCTGCGGGAGGAACTGGGGCGGCTGATCCGGCAGGCACGGCCGGAAGCGGACGTTTTTGAGTACTCGTCCGGGGAGGCGCTTCTGGCGGAAACGGAACCTTTCACGCTGGTCTTTCTCGATATCCGTGGCGTGGATGGCCTGACCGCGGCCCGGAGGTTGCGGGATAGGGAGTGTCACGAGGGGCGGAGGCCCGCGGTGCTGGCCTTTGTCACCGGCTACCGGGAATACATGGAGGAGGCCTTCGACGTGCAGGCTTTCCATTATCTTGTGAAACCCATCGATCCCAGGCGTTTCCGCGAGGTTTTCGAACGGGCCTGGCAGGAGGCCGAAGCAGTCTGGCGTCCGGCCGGACGATTCCTCCTGCTGAAAGCGGCAGGGGGAACGGAGAGAGTATTTCTCAAGGATCTCCTTTACGTTGAGAGCGGCAATAAGAAAGTGATCCTGCATACAATCGGAGGCGTTTACGAGACCGGCGTCCGCATGGAGGCGCTGGAGGTTTCCCTGGGACCATCCTTTTACCGCTGCCATCGCTGCTATCTGGTGAATCTGGAGCAGGTGGCGGCCTATGGGCCGGGAGCAATCCGACTGACGAACGGCGAAGAGATATTGATTGCCCAGCGGAAATACACGCCTTTCGTCCGGGCATTTCTGCGCTACGCCAGGGAAGGCGGCCTGGTCCATGTTTGAGGAAACGCTTCTGGAGGGGGCGGTTGCTCTGGCGAAGGGGGCACTGGCCTTGGCATACGCGGGTGGTTTTCTGGAGGAAAAGCTGTTTCCCCGGTATGGGCGGAGGCTCCTCTGGTGTGTCCTCTATTGCGCGGGCGAGCTGCTATGGAGCCAGGTGACTTCCTGGGAGCCCCGTCTCAATTTCGTCGGCTTTCTGCCCTTGGGGCTTCTTTTTTTCGGCCTTCAGGATCGGTTCTTCGTCCGTGACCGCTGGCGAGGTCTTTTTGTTGCCGCCAGCTTCGTCGCCGGGTGGGAAATCCTGAAATTCACGGCGAGTCCTCTGGCATACCTGCTTTTCAGTGTACTGGACGCGTTCATGGAATGGCTCGTGCAGCAGGACTTTTTTCTGCGAGCGGCGGAGGGCGGGACGCTGCTTACAGCGGTGGAAACGGCCTGGCGCTTTTGGCAAATAGCCGTATTGTTCCTGGCGCGTTTTTTCCAGCTCGCCCTTTTTGGCGGTTATTTGCGGCTCATGCACCGACGGTTCGTGCGGCGGGACTATCCGCTCCACTTTCCCGAGAGCCTGTTTCTGCTACTGCCCTGTCTTACCGTGCTGGGTCTCGCGCTGACGCTCCGGTTGATGCTGACACCGGATGAAAGCGGCCTGCCGGGGCTTCTCTTTGAGCGCGCTCCTGCCACGACGCTGCTTCTGCCGCTGGTGTCAGTGTTGCTGCTCGGCGTGATGGTTGAAACTGTGACGCTGTTCCAGCATCTGGCCGAGGCGCGGGAGGAGGAGCAAAAGCGATTGCTGCTGGAAAACCGGGTTAGTGAAGTGCAGCGTGAGGTGGAGGAGGTGCAGGATATCTACGCCGATATCCGGGGCCTGCGGCATGACCTGAGAAACCATCTGGCCTGCCTGGCGGCATTACCGCGCTCAGCGGTGGAAAGCGGCGAATGGGCGGGCTATATCGACCGCATGCGGGTTACGGTGGAGCGGCTGGACTTTGCTTATCAGACGGGGAATCCCATTCTCGATGTGATTCTGCACCAGAGCGCCCAGCGGGCGAAGAAGAAGGGTATTGGTTTTACTGCGTCAGTCGTATTCCCGACGGGACAGGCCATCGACGCCTATGATCTGGGAGTGATTATGAACAACGCGTTGCAGAACGCGTTGGAAGCAGCGGAAAAGGCCGATGGGATGCGGGAAATCGATGTCCGCACTTACCAGAAGAACAGTCTGTTCTTTCTGGAGGTGGGAAACGACTTTGCCGGCTCCTTCACGCCGCCGCCGGAGGGCGTTCTTCCCGCTACGACCAAGCCGGACAAAGCCCTGCATGGACTGGGCCTCGCCAATATCCGCCGCTGCGCCCGCAAGTATCGGGGCGACCTCGATATTGCGGTGACCGAGCAGGGGGGACGGAAGCGGTTCCGTCTTACGGTGATGCTGTATCCGGGCGCGGAGTAACAGGGCAACAAGAAAGAGCAGCCGGAATGGGGCTGCTCTTTCTTGTTGCTGCAATGTTACCGCAGAAGGTTCTGTTGCAAGCGCTCGCCGGCTTTTTCCCGGGCCGGGTCGTTACGCTGGAGGCGCATAAGCTCGTGGCGGATGAGGTTGGCGTTGGTACCGGGAACCGGGAGGCCGAGGATCTTGCTATCGGCGTCAACGAAGTAGGTCATGGGGACGCTTTTCGTACGGGTGAGAAGCGGCGCGAAGTCATCGTTGGCAACGAGATGGCGGAGGTGAGGCGTTGCTTTCGCGAGACATCGGGCAGCGTCCAGATCGGCCTTGTCCGGCAGCCCGTGACGTCCGGCGACGAGGCTGAGAATGCCGACACGTTCCGGTAGGCTGGAAGCTACTTCTTCCAGTCGTGGCAGGAGTGAATCCGAAGATTCGGCGTCGGGTAGCCAGAGGACGATGGCGGTGACGGCATGGCGACGGAAAATGTCCTCCGTCACCGTTGTGCTCGCGAGATCGACGGTCCGGAAGGTTGGAAATACCCGTAGTGGCGGTTCCGTCTCCCGGCCACAGCCGGCGATCAGGGACAGCAACAGCAACGCCAGGGCACCGAGGAACAGCCGGTATATTATGCGCACGGTGCGCCTTTGCATGCGGCCATCTCCTTTCGTTTCCGTTGAAGCGTGTAGGTGCGCGCGAAGCACCGGGAAAGCGCTGCGGCTACGCTACTTCATGATAGCACAAAACGCCCGGCGACGAAACTGTCGCTGCATTTTGGGGGAATGTCGCCAGGGTAGGTTTCTCATGGCTTGGGAGCGGTTCATGTCATTTCACTCCCAAAATGACGTCGTTCGCGCCGAATCCCTTGCGATGGCTGGAGTGACCGTTTATAATGGGAACAGAGAGGAAGTTTCAGGATTTCAAGGAGGAGGGACAGCGTATGGACGCGATGCAGGGCATGGGCGGGCGTTTGGCGGTCTATTCCGGGACGTTGCCGCGGCCGGTGAAGAGGAACGAGAGAACGGAGGGATGGGATCCGTCGGAAAAGGTGACGGAGAGAACCAGGGCGGCAGAGGAGAGGACGGATTTCACGAATCTGCGGGAATTGACGGACTATCTGCGGGAGAACTACGCCACGGTGAAGAGCGGCGTAACAGTGATTTCCCAACGATTCCTGCGGGATTGCCTGACCGACGGGGAAAAGCGGCGGAGCCTCTTCGGGAATCTGGAAGCGGCGGAGCAGATGGCGCAGGAAGCGCCGGAACGGTTGCCGGGCTTTCAGTCGATGAAGGTCACGATTGACGACGAAGGCAACATGATGACGGAGACCATGAGCCGTCGGGTGGGCTTCAATGGGGAGAAGATGGCCCGGCGCATTCGGGCAGCCCGCAGCAAGAACGATATGACGGCCATCATGGCGATGTTGCAGAACGACTTGTCCGTCTGCCAGGATGGATTGCGGGACGGGGCTTGCGATGAGGCCGAGGTCGCCAAGGTCAAGGCCATGATACAGGAGGCGGAGCGGCGCATGGCGGAGCTTTCCGGCGTGCCGGAGGAATCCCGAGAACGGGCGGTCTTTGTTGATGTTATCATCTGACCCGTAATAGCAGGGAGGAAGCATTGTGGGCATGGAAGTGCAAAATACGACAGCGCAAATGATGAAAACACCGTCGGGAGGGATTGGGAGCGGCGTGAAGCATACTTCGGCAGAAGTAAGCGCCAAAAGCTATGCCAACGCGGCGGACTACGCGAAGGAACTGGCCAAACGCTTCGATTATTTCGGGCGGCAGACAAAGATTGACGGCGTGCCGACGACGGTATCGGTCTCGCCGGCGTTTCTGGAAAAGTGTCGAAAGGATCCGGAGAAGCAGCGGTATCTTGAAAGCAATCTCGCGGCTATGAAGCAAGGCGTCGAGTATTGTAGCCGAAGGACGCGGCTTCTGCCGGGAAATCCGGTGATGACGCACGCCAGCTACTCCGTTGATGCCAATGGCAATATTACCATGTGCGGTGGCTGCACCAACGACCCGGACGGCAAGATTGCCCGCGAGAACGCCGAAAAGCGGGTGAGAAAGCAGAAAGAGGAAGCGGCACGGTTGGTGAGACTCCGCGAGAAACGACAAGCTGAGCGCCGGGCGAAAGAGAAGGCCTGGAAAAAAGGGCGGGAGATGGAATACCGAACTACCGGACGGAACGTCACACAGCTTACAGATAGCCTGCTTCGGCAGATGAACGGGCTGGATGCCCGGGAGGACACAGCGAACCTTTTCGACGCGCTTGTATAAGCGCGCAGGGAGTCATTCATCGGGAAACAGGGAAATTTCAAGGAGGAGATTAAAATGCCGGTACGATTGGGTAACAGCTATGTCACGGAAGCAGCGCGGGATTACGCGCAGAACCAGACGTCGTCGGCGACGGACAGCGCCGGGCTGCTAAAAGAACTGGGGGAGAAATTCCCGGGGCTGAAAATCCAGGCGGGGACGGCGCCCTTTTCCGGGACGGGCATGAATAATGTGATGATTTCACCGAAGGTACTGCGGGAGATGACTCGCGACCCGGAGAAGCGGCAGGAGTACGAGGCACTGCTCTACGACGTGCAGTGGACTTCAGCGGGGCTGGGAAAGAATCTGCCGGACGGCCGGCGAGTTAAATCGCATGGTTTTATTATCACCAACGATGGCGGACTACGGAGCTGGAGCATTTCGGAGAGTACTGCGTCTAATTCGCGGAAGAACCGGAGCCTTTTCACCGTGGCAAAGGCAGGCACTAAAAAAACGCCGTCGGGGAAAGCGGCGAAAAAAAGCGTGGCAAAACGGGCGGCTTTGTCACCTAACAATGCCAAAGCGACGCCCGCGTTCCGGCTGACGCTCAGCGAGCAGGCGGAACGTGCGGCCCGGTGGAAATGAAGCCAATCCAAAGGATAAACCCGGCGAATGCCGGGCTGACAGGGAAGGAGCGATACATATGGCAACGGTTTGGGCAATGGCCCGCATGAATTACATGATGATGAATCTCACTCAGAGCGCCGGGTTTTCGCGCTACGCCTCCTCGCGGGGCACCAGTACTTCTCCGGATTCGCCGTATTCCGGCTATAGCGGCCTCAACACGGGGCTTGCCCGGGAGTACGCCGCGACCTCGAAGGCCTTTGATACGGAGTTTACTTCCACGATGAACGCCCTCAAGGCCTCGTCGGACAAATTGAAGAAGCTGGACTTTGACGCCGTTGCCACGGCCCCGGCAAAAGAGACAGCGACGGAGGAGACGCCGGAGAGAAGTGAGGCAATGGAGGTAGCCGTCGCGGTGGTAGGGGAGTTTGCCAAAGACTACAATGCTGCCATTGACTTCTTCCAAAAGAACGCTCACGGCTCCAACCGCATGACCAATCTCGCCGGGCGTTTTGCCGATACCGCCTATCGCGCCCGTGCCTTCACGAAGATCGGGGTGAACGTGGACGCGGCGGGGAAACTCAAGGTGGATGAGGAAAGGCTCACGACTGCCATAAGGGAAGATCCCGGACAGGTAGAGAATCTGCTGGGAAAAGGCGGCCTCGCCGGCAAGGCGGACACCCATATTGCCACCGCTCAGGCGCAGCAGAGTCGGCTCTTTTCCTCCATCCTGTCCGCGGGCAGCCTTTCCTTCGGCGGCTATTCGTCACGCGGCGGCTTATCCGGTGCATCTTCCTTTTCCCAATGGGGCAATCTCCTGAACTATTACATTTGACAAGATAAGTATTTCTCAACCCAATTCAACGCAAAGAAACGCCCGGGACGAAGACGATTGTCGTCAACGATCCGGGCGTTTTTCGTATGTCATTTTGTCTGTGCCGGGTATTCGACATGGCGGATTTCTTTTAACCGGTTCTTTTCATCCACCATGACGACGGTGGGGTGATAGCCGCGGGCTTCGGTTTCGTCCATGAAGGCGTAGGCCATGATGATGACAACATCGCCGGGTTGGGCGCAACGGGCGGCAGCGCCGTTCAGACAGATGACGCCGCTGCCCCTGGGTCCGGGAATCACATAGGTCTCGAGCCGGGCGCCGTTGTTGTTGTCAACAACCTGCACCCGCTCGTTGGGCAGGATACCGGAGGCCTCCAACAGCGCATCGTCGATGGTGATGCTCCCCATGTAGTGGAGATTCGCCTCGGTGACGGTGGCGCAGTGAATTTTGGCTTTCAAAAGGTTCAGCAGCATGTTTCATCGCCTCCCAGGATGACGTTGTCGATGAGCCGCGTCTTCCCAATGCGGACCGCGATGGCCAGGAGGACCGGCTGGTCAGCGGTCTCGATGGGCTGGAGCGCGGGGAAACTGTAAATGTCAACGTAGTCGATGACCGCCATTGGCTCCTTGCTGATTTCGGCCTTGACCAGAGCACAAAGGGCAGCAACGCTCTTTTGCCCGGCTTGGAAGGCGGTTTTGCCTGACTGGAGGCTCCGGGAGAGCACCAGCGCCGCCTGTTTTTCCTCCGGGGAGAGGTAGCGATTGCGTGAGCTACGGGCGAGGCCCGATTCTTCCCGTACGATGGGAACCATGATGATCTCGGTGGGGATATTGAGGTCAGCAACAAAACGCTTTACCACCACGACCTGCTGGGCGTCCTTCTGGCCAAAGAAAGCCTTGTCTGCCCGGGAGAGGTTCATCAGCTTCGTCACCACGGTGGCGACTCCACGGAAATGGCCGGGACGCTGGGCGCCGCATAGCTTCTTCGTGATGTCGCCCTCGACATTCACATAGGTGCAGTAACCGACGGGATACATTTCCGCCGGTTCGGGATGGAACACGGCATCCACCGGCACTGTTTCCAGCTTTTGGCAGTCATCATCGAATTGGCGAGGATAGGCGTTGTAGTCTTCGTTGGGGCCGAATTGTGTCGGGTTTACGAAGACCGAGGCGACTACGATATCCGTCTGCTTCCTCGCTTCACGCATCAGCGTCAGATGGCCCTCATGGAGGGCGCCCATCGTCGGTACCAGACCGATTGTCTTGCCCTGGGCCTTGATTTCTTTCGTGTATGCCTGAAATTCCTTGACGGTGCGGAAAATCTTCATGGCGATTCGCTCTCCTTTTTGCGGAATGGCCTCTTTCGTGTCAGGCCGTCTTCGGTTCAATCCGGGCGGTGTCGTTGCCGCTGTCCTTGCTGTCCTTGCGGACGAAGTAGTTCGCCACGATGGAGCCGGAAATGTTGTGCCAGACACTGAATATCGCGCCCGGAATGGCGGCCGCCGGGCTGAAATAGATCACGGCCAGAGACGCCGCGAGACCGGAATTCTGCATCCCGACCTCGATGGCCAGCGCCCGGATTTTCGGCGGCGTCAGGTGGAACATCCGGCCGAAGATGTAGCCGCAGGCAAGGCCAAGGGCGTTGTGGCAGATGACGATGCCGGCAATCAGCAGACCGTGGGTCAGGAGTTTCGAGGAGGACAGCGCCACCACGCAACCCACCAGAAGGACGATGCAGACGACTGAAATCAGGGGCAGCACCGGCAGGCATTTCTTCACTGTATTGCCAAAGAAGTGGTTCATGAGCAAGCCCAGGATTACCGGAGCCAACACCATCTGGGCGATGGAAATCATCATAGACGTCAGAGAGATGTCAATCCAGGCGCCGGCCAGCAGCCAAGTGAGGCCCGGCGTCACGATGGGGGCGAGGAGCGTCGTGGTCATGGTCATGGCCACCGACAAGGCCAAATCGCCCTTTGCGAGATAGGTGATGACGTTGGAGGCGGTGCCGCCGGGGCAGGTTCCTACGAGAACGACGCCGATGGCCAGCTCCGGCGGCAGATGGAATGCCTTCACGAGGAGCCAGGCGGCTGCCGGCATGATGGTGAACTGAGCCAGCGCGCCGAGAAAGACCTCCCAGGGCCGTTTCGCCAACAGGCGGAAATCGTCGAATTTCAATGTCATGCCCATGCCGAACATCACGATGCCCAGCATCCAGGCGACCCACGGACCGACCCAGGTCAACGTCCAGGGCCAGATGACCGCCACTACTGATACCAGTACGACCAGCACGGCCATGTTGTCCACCATCAGGTTGCAGAACTTTTTCATTGATCGCGCCCTCCTTTTTTGCTTACGCAGAGAAAGAAATACGGGGGAGCATAAAAAACGCCCTCCGGCCGTGACCGGAAGGCGTAAAAGTACGCTTTCCTTCTGTCTCGGTCAGAACGATCCAAGCAGTTAAACGTATGAGGATATCGGGGCGTTTGGTGAGTACGGCTCCAAAGGATACCGTCTCTGCTCCGTGCAATAGGATAGCATAGGGACGGGGAAAAAGCAATGAAAAAAATGCGATTTAATGATTATTTAATCCAATGGACGCGCATTTCGTCATAGCGGTCTTCCCAATCCTTGCGCTTGGCCGGGTAGCCGAAGGGAACGATGGTGAAAGGATCAAGGGTATCTGGCATCGATACCGCCGCCCGGACCTTTGCCATGTTGGCGATGACGGGAGCGACGCCGATCATCACTGCGCCCAGTCCCAATGCTTCGATTTCCAGAAGGATGTTCTCCGTGGCAATCGCGAGGTCAATGTCCCGGAATTCGGGGGCGTTCAGTCCCGCCTTGCGTGCTGCCAGCACCAAGGCCTGGGGCGTATTCTTCACACACATACTGTAGGGTGTCGCCTCCGAGAGAGCAAGCAGCGTTTCATGGTTGGTGACGACATAGAACTCCCAGGGCTGCTGGTTCTTTGCCGAAGGGGCTGCCATCGCTGCCCGCAGGATTTTCTCGATTATCTCCGGCGCAACGGGCCGGTCCTCGAATTTCCGCACGCTGACACGGGAAAAGATGGCTTCCATGATGATTCCTCCTTTGGAAAGACGCGCTCAATAGATGGGATCGCTCTGCAGCACGAAGATGCTGTGTGCTTCCAGCTCACTGCGGACCCAATTGAAATGGTCGTTGATTTCGTCGTAAAACTGGTGACGAAAATCAACGTCGCTGAAGATGAAGGGAATGCTGTATTCCACGGATTCGTCGCCTTCGTCAAAGTCTTCGAAATCAAAGTGGTTTTCATGGATGCGGTCAATCCAGGCACAGTAACGGACCTGAATGTCATCGGACTGGATGCCCTTGAAGCAGTCCAGGAGGATTTCTCGCTGCCTGTCGGAGAGGCCAGTCACTTCTTCGCCGCTCACCGCCTGGAGAAGGCGGAAAATCTCTTCGGAAGCCTCCAGAAATTCGTCCCAGTTCTTGCGGCCGCTGGTGAAGCGTTCACCGCTTTTCCACCAGAGGTAGGGCATATCCGGACAATGCACGGCCGCAACATGGCCCAGTGGCATTATGTTATCGGGAATCTTTCCCACCAGGGCAGAGGTCACGGCATCCACGACTTTTTCGGCAAAGGAGCCTTGGGTTGTGAAGATGAGGTTTTGCACTTTGTTGAGGATGTTGTTGATGCCGGCAAACTCCTGATGGGCCCAGGTATCGGCAAGGACATGAAGGCCTACGCCCAGTCGGAAGGGGAAATTCGTGTCGTCCAGCGAGGTATCGAGCAGGCGGTCTGTAAGTTTTTGGGAGAGTTCGCTGTGCTTCTTGCAAACGAGCCGGTCCTCCTCGGTCTCGCCTTCCAGTCCCGGCAGGAAGTGGAACGGGATCCAGATCTCGCAGTTACCTTTGCCGGTCACGTTGCCCCAGATGTTCTGGCAGGAATAGCGCACGTGCACGCCAGCGGCGATGTTCTTTTTTTCCTCTTCGTCGGAAAATGGCGTGGTGTCGAAATTGTCATCGACGAGCTGGGAACTGGTGGCGATGAGATGGGCGTTTTCGCTTCCGAATTTGGCCCAACGCGACAAGACGTAAATCGTCCCGAAATGATAATCAAGATCCATAACTACACCTCATATCCGGCCGGGAAGTCCCGGTTGCTTGACGTTTTTTCTCTGGTGGCGATAGGGTTCTGCTTCTTCTTTTCATTATAGCACATTCCTCCGTTGGGAAAAAACTGTCCCGGGAAAAAATGTCGGGGGAAGTGCAGGCGTTTCGTTCTTGTCATCATCGTGACCCCCGCGTCACAGATTTTTGAAGACCTCGGAATTGGCGGACAGTTCCGCCAGGACGCCGCGGTACTCTTCTCGTTTTTCCCGGGCCCGGGCAAGCCGTTTCTCTACCCGGCCGATGTCCGGGCCGGTATCCCGCTCCGTCAAGTGTTCGACCGATTGCAGCAGCTTTAGTTTCTTCTCCATGGCAGTGATAACAAGCTCTTCCTGTTTGATCTTGAGCGTCGATTTTTGGAATAGCGCCTCGTAGTTGGAAAGTTGTTTCATCTGGAACTGTTGATCCACGGCGGCCATCTGGGCACTGAGACGGGCGGCGCTGTTGGCGAGGGCCTGCTCAACGGCACAGAGCTGGCGGCTGAGACGCTGGCGCTCCTTTTTCTGCTGGGGATTGTCAGCGCTGTTAACGGGCGTTTTCTCGATTGCCAGCGCGGCGGAGTTTTCTTCGTCCTGATCCTTGGAGATGGTCGATTCGTCCACGACCAGGATGACGCCGTTACCGGAGGGATTTACCGCCGGGCCTTTTTCCTTCTCGGGGGTGGAAGCTGGCTCGGAAACCGCCGTGGCTTCAGGATTTTCCTCCTGGGATAACGTAACCCAGCAACCAGCCGCTGTCACGGAGACCAGAAGGACGGCGGCGCCAAAGAGCGCTGCCCGATGCATTGTCTGCTCCGCCAGGATGCCCAAGACGACACAGGCAATCACCAGGACGGTAACCAGGAAAATGATGCCGAACACGATTCCCATGAAAATCCCCCTATTTTTCCGGCCAAAATGCCTTTTCATGACCGTCGATTTCTGATATACTCGCGAGCAGGGAGAACTGCCGAATGGTAGGTTTACTCCCCGGCAGACGCGGGAATCCCTGGATCCCGCTGAGAACAAGCGCGGTGCTTCTTTTTTGCCGCGCGGCCGAAAGGAGACCCTGTCATGGCTGTCTTCGGAATCATCGCCGAATACAACCCGTTCCATAACGGTCATCGCCTTCAGTTGGCAATGCTCCGGGCGTTGGATCCAGAGGCCCGTTTTATTGCCGTCATGAGCGGCGGCTACACGCAGCGCGGCGAGGCGGCAATCCTCGATAAGTGGAAGCGGGCGCGTCGGGCGGTGGAGAATGGTCTCGACCTGGTGATTGAACTTCCCTTCGCCTTTGCCGGGCGCAGCGCCCAGTTTTTCACTACCGGCGGCGTCCGGCTGCTGGACCGGCTGGGTGTCGTCGATTCGCTGGCGTTTGGCAGTGAACTTGCAGACCTGGGTGCGTTGCAGGAGATGGCGGAGCGGAGTTTTTCGCCCATAGCGGCGGCAGAGCGGCGACGGATAATGCGGGCAGGTTGCTCCTACGCTGCGGCCCAGGCCGTCGCCATGGCCGGCGGGGAGGAGGAGAGGGCAGAAGCACTTCGGCAACCGAATACGATCTTGGCTGTTGAGTATCTGAGAGCACTCCGGCTCTATGCGTCGCATATCGTGCCGCTGGCGCTGCCCCGGGTGCAGGCGGCTCATCACGAGGCCGACATTCACGGAGAAATCGCCAGCGCTGCTGCCATCCGGCAGGAACTGTACCAGAGCCGGCCGGATTGGGGAAAAATTGGGGCTGCGGTTCCCGCCGGAACGCTGGCAGACCTGCGCCAACAAAAAAAAGCCGGCCTGCCGGACATGGAGCAACTATCCCGGACGGTTCTGGTTCTTTTACTTCCGGGTAGCGCAGCTTCGCTGCGGGAAATCTACGGGATGAGCGAGGGGCTGGAGCACCGGTTTCTCGCCGCCGCCGAGCGCAGCGATTCGCTCCAAAAGCTTATGGAGGCTGTCCGATGCAAGCGGTATCCGGCGTCCCGTATCCGCCGCACGGTTCTCTGTCTCCTTTTGGACCTTTCCCGCGACGTTATGCGACGTTTTGATGAAGCCGGGCCGCTTTACGCCCGCGTCCTGGCCTTCAATGACCGGGGCCGGGGGCTGCTGAGGGAAATCCGGGCGAAAGGGGAGATCCCTCTCGTTACCCGGCTGCGGGATTGCCTTGAGGCCCGTCAGCTTCGAGAAGGGACGCTTTCCCTGGCGCAGGAAATGCTGGCCCTTGATATTCGTGCCACCGGCCTCTGGTCGCTCACGTTGCCATCCCCGGCAAGACGAACCCTGGATTACATAATCTCGCCGGTCTATGTGCCCGGTGGCGACGATTAGTCGCTTTGATATTCCAAAGCGTATAATTTATTGATTTTAGGATACGAAAGGAAGTTCATTTTCACCCATTACAAGCGTAAGTGCCGGCGGGAGATGAACTTCCTTCTTGCCTTTTCAGCGCTGTCATCAAGCAGATTGAGAACTGCTAGAGGGCAAAGAACTGGAAGAACAGCCAGGCCAGAACGCCAATGACCACCAGCACCAGGACTGCCGGCAGGGCAATAAAGAAGAGGAACGCCAGGACGGCAATTAAACTCACCATGAGGATTGCCTTTGATTGCCAGGAACTTGTCCCCGGCGCGGCGGTGTACCGTACCCGGCGCCAGGTACCGCTGCGTTCAAAGCGAACGTCGCTTTCTTCCTCCGGTTCTCCCTCTTCAATGGTCACGCCCTGATAGCCCAGCCGTTCTTCCCGGCTCATGACGCGCACCTTTTCCGTCGCATCGCAGACCGGGCAACGCCCGTCGTCGGAAAGCTCCGATCCGCATCTTTCGCAAACCATATCGCAATCCTCCTGTAGCTGTTCGTTGTTACGTTGGAAACAGGGTATCAACCGATTGTGGAAAGCATCTGTAATCGGTGGCGGCATCGCCTAAGAGAGGATGAAGAGTCAATCCATCTCGGCTCGGGCCGTCGCCAGTGCCTCGGCGATGACTTTGTCCATATCATAGTACCGATAGGCGCCGAGACGGCCGCCAAACAGCACGTCGGATTCGGTTCGGGCGAGGTCAGCGTATTTCTCGTAAAGTGTCTGGTTCCTGGCGTCGTTGACCGGGTAGTAAGCCTCGTTGCCGCGCTTCCAGGCGTCCGGGTACTCGCGGGTAATCCAGGTGACAGGGGCGTCGAGCAGTTCCGGCGCGTGGACGGCGAAATGCTTATGCTCGATGATGCGGGTGTAAGGGGTTTCGCGATCGGTGAAATTCATGACGGCGACGCCCTGATGGTTCTTTTCCTCCAGTCGTTCCGTCTCAAAGCGGAGTCCCCGGTACTCAAGCTCGCCGAAACGGTAATCGAAGTATTCGTCGATAGCACCTGTATAGACGATTTTTCTCGCTCGCGTTGCCAGCTCTGCCCGGTCTTTCAGAAAATCGGTCCCGAGGCGCACCTCGGTTCCGTCCAACAGTTTCTCAATCAAGCGGTTGTAACCCTCTTCCGGGATTCCCTGCCAACGGTCGCTGAAGTAGTTGTTGTCGTAGGTATAGCGTACCGGCAGACGGCGGATGATAAAGGCGGGCAACTCGGTGCAGGAACGGCCCCATTGCTTTTCCGTGTAACCTTTGATGAGTTTCTCGTAGATGTCCGTACCGACAAGGGAAATGGCCTGTTCTTCGAGGTTTTGGGGCTCATTGGTAATTGCCTGACGCTGACTGCCAATCCTTGCCGCTGCTTCCGTCGGCGTAACCACTCCCCATATCTGGTGGAAAGTGTTCATGTTGAAAGGAAGATTGTAAAGCTCGCCGCGGTAGTTCGCAACCGGGCTGTTGATGAAATGGTTGAAGGACGCGAAGCGGTTCACATAGTGCCAGACCTCCGGCATGCTCGTGTGGAAGATATGGGCGCCGTAAGAATGGATGGAGATCGCGTCACGTTCCTCGCAGGCAATATTGCCGCCGGGACGGGAACGCCGCTCGACCACCAGGCAGCGCCGCCCTCTGGCGTTCGCTTCCTGGGCAAAGACCGCGCCGTAAAGTCCGGCGCCAACAATCAGATAATCATAGTCTGCCACTTTATTCACACTCCTGTTTGCAGAAGCAGAATGGCCGACCCGGCGGGCCGGTTTCTCATTCGCCTTTTCGCCCGTGGTAGAGGCACCAAGGCTCTTCTGCCATGTAATCACCCTCGTGATAGAACGCTGCCCGGGCCCGGCAGCCACCGCAAATTCCCTTGAAATCGCAAGTTCCGCAGCCGCCTTTGTAATTCAGGGAACGAAGCTGCCGGAAGACCTCGCTGGTCTGCCAAATCACGTCGAATGGCTTCTCCCGCACGTCGCCCGCCTCGATATTGAGATAGGCGCAGGGCTGTACCTTGCCCCGGGGGCTGATGATGCAATAGGCCAGCCCCGCCAGGCATCCACGGCGGAAGCGTGTTTTCATCCCCATCAAAGAGGCGATACGGAGAAACTGTGGCGCACAAGTCGGCTTGAGTTCGATATCCACGGTCTGTTGTTTTCGCATAATGCGGGAAAGCGCCGCTTCGTAACCCTCGGCCCGGAGTGCCTCCTGCTCGAGGGTGGCCGCCCGGCCCGTTGGCACGAGAAAGAAGAAATGGTGCGCCGCTGCCCCTCTGGCCACAGCGAAATCCGTTATGGCCTCAAGCTCGCTCTCATTCCAGTCCATGACGGTCGTATGGATCTGGAAGGGGAGGCCTGCGGCGCGGCAATTCTCCATGCCGCGTACGGCCCCTTCCCAGGCGCCGGCCTCGCCTCGAAGACGGTCGTGCTTGGCCGCGTCGAGGGAATCGAGGGAGATGCCCATGCCCATCGCGCCGGCGTCTTTTAAAGCCGACGCCAGCGACGACGTGATCAAGGTGCCGTTCGTGCCGAAGACCGGGCGAAGGCCCCGGGCAGTCGCGTACCGCACCAGATGGAGAATATCCGGACGC
>JAEEGN010000005.1 GCA_016280345.1 Selenomonadaceae bacterium
CGGAATCCCTACCGTTTCCTCGGGATCGAAGCCGGTGGCGATGACGGTGACGCGGATCGTATCGCCCAGCGTATCGTCGATGGCCGCGCCGAAGATGATATTGGCGTCGGCGTGCGCCGCTTCCTGGATCGTCGTCATGGCTTCGTTGACGTCAAAGATGCTGACTTTCTCCGCCGAACCGGTGACGTTGAGCAGGACGCCTTTCGCGCCCTGGATTGAAGTCTCCAGCAACGGGGAATTGATGGCGTTCTGCGCCGCCAGGACGGCGGCGTTCTCGCCGGAGCCCTCGCCGATGCCCATGAGGGCAGAACCGGCGCTGGACATAATCGACTGCACGTCGGCGAAGTCGAGGTTGATGAGGCCGGGCACGGCAATCAGGTCGGAAATGCCCTGCACGCCCTGATGCAGGACGTTGTCCGCGATGCGGAAGGCCTCCATCATCGGCGTCCGCTTGTCAACGATCTGCAGCAGCTTGTCGTTGGGAATGGTGATGATGGTATCGACCTGCTGCTTGAGGTTCTCGATGCCGCCTTCGGCGTTCACCATGCGGCGTTTGCCCTCGAATTTGAAGGGCTTCGTCACGACGGCCACGGTCAGCGCTCCCGACTCCCGGGCGCAGGCTGCCACCACCGGCGCCGCGCCGGTGCCGGTGCCGCCGCCCATGCCGGCGGTGATGAAGACCATGTCGGCGCCCTGCAGGGCGTCCAGCAGATCATCCCGGCTTTCCTCCGCGGCCTTGCCGCCAATCTCCGGCTTGGCCCCCGCGCCCAGACCGCGGGTCAGCTTCGCGCCGATCTGGATGCGTTTCGGCGCCAGCGAATGCAGAAGAGCCTGGGAATCCGTATTGACGGCGATGAACTCGACGCCCTTGAGCCCGGCTGAAATCATCCGGTTGATGGCGTTGCTGCCGCCGCCGCCCACCCCGACCACTTTGATCCGGGCGAACTCCTCCATTGCCGTATCGTCCAATTCAATCACGATAAAAACCTCCAAGCCTTACAATATCCAAAGCATAATGAGATATGCGCCCCAGTTTTTCCTAATATACCCTCCTATTGTACCATCGTTCCGTCAATTTTGCTACAAAAAATTTCAGAACGGCCCCGAAAAGCGAAATCCCTTCTCCGGACCGGCCTTCAGCCATGCTTCCTGAAGAAGTAGCGGCGGATGATGGCGAGGTTCTGGAAAATCCGCAGGCCGAACGCCAGCAAGGCGACGTAATAGAGGTCGATGCCCAGATGGTCGCCCACGTAGACCAGGAACACCGCCAGCAGGGCGTTGGTGAAAAAGCCCGAAATGAAGATGGTATTGTCGAATTTCTCCTCCATCGCCGCCCGGAAGCCGCCAAAAACGGAGTCCAGCGAGGCCAGCAGCGCCACGGAGAAGAGCTTGGCGTAGGCGACCGGCACGGCAATGGGCGCGAAGGCCCCCAGGACGGCGCCGATGGCCAGACTCAGCAAGGCATAACTCATGAGGACGCCTCCTCGGCCGGCCGGGCGTACTGATAAGTGCCGATTCCCTTGTAGGCGGGCACCGTCACGCTTTCCGAAGCCTGTATCTCCAACTGGATGCCCCAGACCTGCAGCGTCTCCATGACGCCGCCGCGCATCCGCAGCGAGTTCTCCAGCGTCTGAACGTCGCCGATGGCGCGTATCTCATAGGGCGGCGCGGAACGGACGTTGTTGACGGAAAGCGTCGGCCCGGCGCACCGGATTTCCGAGGTCGCCACCAGCCGCTGACCGTTGACGGAGATCGCCTCGGCGCCCGCCGCCCGCAGCTCGTTGATAACCTTCAGCAGATCGTCGTCGTGGATGATGTAGAGGTTCTGGTTGTCGCCGGCCTTCGACGCGATCTTGCTGTCGTCGATGGTGACGATGACCCCCGGCCCCGTCAGCGCCACCTGGCCGCTGCGCAGGCGCAGCTCCTGGATCGTCTGCTGGCTGGAGGGCTCGGCCGTCCTTTTCGCCGCCGCTTCTTCCAGCTTCGCCACTTGCTCCTGCAGGGCGTCCCGCTCTTTCTCGGTCTGCAGCAGACGGGCGGACAATTCCTCGGTTCTCTGGTAAGGGAGCGAGGAACGCTGATCCATGGCGATGCGGAACTGCATGGTCAGCATGAAGCCCAGCACCATGCAGACGAAGGAAATCGATATCTGGCTTCGCCGCAGAGATGACATAACGCAAACGCTTCTTTCTGTAGGAATGTTTCCCGGACCGGTACGCCGCCCGCCGCGCCTACTGGCGCAGTCCAATGACCGGCTGGGCGTAGGTCAGGTCGATGTAGTCGATGGCGTGTTTCGTGGTGCGCAGTTCCTCGATGAAGTCCTGCGTGACCTTGGCTTTTTCCTCCAGGCGCTCCGGCTCCAGGGCGCCGACGCGGATCACCGAAGCGTTGTGCGTCCGGGCGACGACGTGGCCCGGGTCGTCCAGCGCCACCTCGGTGATCTGGGCCAGCCCCTCCGGGCGGAGGTACGAGAGATAGCGCAGGACCGCCTCCACCTGGGGCTGGTCCACCCGGTCGCCGATATACCGCTCCCGGGCGCTGACGCCGGTCAGCAGCGGGATGCCTTTCGTCTCCCGCCCGGTATGGGCATTGAGGATGATCCCCTGCCGGTCCAGGTCGAGGAAGCCGAACTCGAAAGCGACCATGGCGACGGGACGCCGCTCCTCCACCTCGATCATGATGCCGTTGGGAAAGACGCGGCGGACACTGGCCTGCTCGATGCGCAGGTCCTTCATCAGCGTGTGGGAGGCGTCGGCGGTATTCACTTTCATCAGATGCTGCCCGCGGTAGATGCCGGCGACGCTGGCAATCCGGCAGATGTCATCGGAGGAGACGTAGCTGTTGCCGACCACCGTCACGGAATGGACCTGGAAAACCGGCAGGTAGAAAAACGCCGCGGCCAGGGCGACCACCGTTCCCAGGAAAAGCAAACCCTGGGAGAGCCAATGCCATTTCCGCCTGTCGGCTGCCGGCGAAGGGCGCGGCATTTCCTGCGCCTCTTTTTCTTCCGTCACAGTTGCCGCCTCCTTTCACCGTTTTCTCCCGAAAAAAAATCAGACCTTGAAGCCCGCCATCGCCAGCAGGCGCAAGCAAAGCTCCGGGAACTCGACGCCCATGGCCCGCCCCGCGTCGGGCACAAGCGAAGTGCCCGTCATGCCGGGCACGGTATTGACGTCGATGACGTAAGGGACCCCGTCCTCCGAGATCATCATATCCATTCTCGCCACGCCGCGGCAGCCGCAGACGCGGAAGGTGTCGAGGGCAATCTGCCGGGCCCGCTCCGCCACCTTTTCCTCCAGCCGCGCCGGAATGATGTGCTGCGACGCCCCCACGGTGTATTTGCTGCTGTAGTCGTAGCGGCCGGAGGACGTCGTGATCTCGATGATGGGAAAGCATTCCGCCTTTTCCCCGTCGCCCCAGACGGCGACCGTGACCTCCATGCCCGGGATGAATTCCTCCACCAGAATCTCATCGCCATAGAGGAAGGCTTCGTCGATGGCCCCGGCGAGGTCTTCTTTCTTTTCCACGATGACGACGCCGATGCTGGAGCCCTGCGACGCCGCCTTGACGACCACCGGCAGGGAGAACTCCGAGGCGATGACGGCGGCGAGATTCTGCTGCCGCTGGAAGGATTGGTAGGAGCAGGCCCGCGGCGTCGAGATGCCGGCGCCGAGAAATACCCGTTTCGCCATCACTTTGTCCATCGTCATGGCCGACGCCAGTACCCCCGAGCCCGTGTAGGGAATCCCCAGGAGTTCCAGCACCGCCTGCAGCCGTCCGTCCTCGCCGAAAGCGCCGTGGACGGCGTTGAACACGATGGCCGGCGCCGCCGCCTGGATATCCGCCGCGAACCGCGCCGGGACGAGGTCCAAGCCCGTCGCGTCGAGGCCGCGGGAATGGAGCGCCTTCAGGACGGCGTCCCCCGTCCGCCGGGAGACTTCCGCCTCCGAGGACGGACCGCCCATGACGACGACGATTTTCCGATTCTTCATTCCGATACTCCTTTTCCGAGGCGCTGCGCCAGTTCCTCGCCGGTCCGCCAGATGTCGCCGGCGCCCATGGTGATGACGAGATCGCCGGGCCGCACGATGGTTTCCAGATAGGGGGCGATATGGGCCCGTTCCTTGATGTAGGTGGCGTCCTGGCCGGTCTCCTCCTCCACGGCGGCGAAGATCGTCTCGCCGCTGATGCCGGGCAGGGGCTCCTCCCCGGCGGAATAGACGTCCGTCAGCAGCAGGACGTCCGCCGCCCGGAACGAAGCGCCGAACTCCTTCGCCAGGAGCTTCGTCCGGCTGAAGCGGTGAGGCTGGAAGACGCAGACCAGGCGCTTCGGGTTCGTCTCCCGGGCCGCGGCCAGCGTCGCTTTGATTTCGCTGGGATGGTGGCCGTAATCGTCAACGATCCAGACGCCGCCGATATGCGCTTTCGTCTCGAAGCGGCGCTTGGCCCCGTGGAATCCGTCCAGGCCGGCCGCCGCCTCCTCTACCGTCAGCCCGCAGAGCACGCCGGTCACCACGGTGGCCAGCGCGTCCAGCACGTTGTGGCGCCCCGGGATATGCAGGACCACGTGGCCGAGGTTTTCCCCCGCGTGGATGACGTCGAAGGCGACGCCGGTTCCCGCGGGCTCGACGTTCGCCGCCCGATAGTCGGCCGGATGGTCGATGGCGTAGGAGACGACCTGGCGCTCCACCTGGCCGGCAATCTCGCGGATGTTCTCGTTGTCGAAGCAGAGGACCGCCCGCCCGGTGGCCGGGTCGAGGTTCTCGATGAAGGAGCGGAAGGCCTGCTTGATGTTCTCCACCGTCCCGTAGTGGTCGAGGTGGTCGTCCTCCACGTTCGTCACCACGGCGATCTGCGGCTTCAGCTTCAGGAAGGAGCCGTCGCTCTCGTCGGCCTCCGACACCAGCCAGGCGCCTTTCCCGAGGCGAGCGTTGCCGCCGAGGTAGTCCACCTCGCCGCCGATGACGATGGTCGGGTCCAGTCCCCCGTGCTCAAGCACCAGGCCGATCATGGAGGTCGTGGTGGTCTTGCCGTGGGCACCGGCCACGGCGATGCCGCGGGCGGCGTTCAGCAGGGCCGCGTTGACGTCAGAGCGGTGCAGGCGCTTGAGGCCCAGCGCCTTTGCCGCCACCACCTCGGGATTGTTGGCGGGAATGGCCGACGAAACCACCACCGCCTCGGCGCCGTTTACGTTCTCGGCCCGATGGCCGAGGAAGATGCGGGCGCCGTGTTCCTGAAGCTGCCGGGCTATCGGGGAATCCTTCAGATCGGAGCCGGAAACCGCGTAGCCTTTGTCCAGCAGGATGCGGGCCAGGGCGCTCATGCCGACGCCGCCGATGCCGACGAAATGGATTTTATGGATATCCTCCAGCATACTGCCTTCTCCCTTTCTCATGAACCGGAACAAAAAACGTATCGTATTTCGTGAGAGTTCCTTACGCTTTGCGAACCATCTGCAAAGCCAAATCGGCGATTTCCTCCGCCGCCTGCGGACGTCCCAGCGCCCGGCTCGCCTCCGCCATCCGCCGCAGCGTGCCGTCGTCTTCCAACAGCTCGGACAGCAGCCGCAAAAGGCTTTCCGCCCCGAGATCGCGGTCGAGGATCATCCGCGCCGCCCCCGCCGCTTCCACAGCCCGGGCGTTGTGCTCCTGATGATTGGCGGCGGCGTAGGGATACGGAATCAAAATGGACGGCACGCCGCGGGCGGTGAGTTCGGCGATGCCGATGGCCCCGGCCCGGAACACCGCCAGGTCGGCGCAGGCCAGCGCCTGCGGCATATCGTAAAGATAGGGGCGCAGGAACAGGTTGCCCGCCGCCTCCCAATTTATGCCGGCTGCCGTGAGCTCCGCCAGCGTATCCTCATAGCCGTCGCTCCCGGTCACGTGCAGGATCTGCACCCCCGGCCGGCCGGCGTAGTGTGCCAGCACGCCGGTCATCGCCCGGTTGATGCTGCGGGCTCCGCGGCTGCCGCCGGAGACCAGGATGGTCTTTTTTCCCGGGTCCAGCCCGAAGGCCGCCAGCCCTTCCTCCCGCCGCGCTTCCATGACCTCGCGGCGGATGGGGTTCCCGGTGAACACCGTCTTCTGTTTCGGGAAGACCGCCAGCGCTTCCCGCGTGCCCGCCGCGATGCGGCTCACGAAGCGCGACAGCAGCTTATTGGTGATGCCGGGAACGGTATTCTGCTCCTGCACCAGGGACGGCACCCGGAGCAGGCTGGCCGCCAGCAGGATCGGGCCGCAGACGTAGCCGCCGGTGCCGATGGCGATATCGGGGCGGAATTCCCGCACGATCCGCAGGGACTTCAGCACGCCGCCGAAGGCTTTGGCCCCCCGCGCCAGATTGGCGGGCGACAGGCTGCGCTTGAAGCCGCTGATCTCCACCGTGGTGAAGGGAATCCCTTCCCGGGGAACGATGTCCGCTTCCAGCCCCGCCCGCGTCCCGACGTAAAGGAACCGGGCCTCCGGTACTTTCCTCCCGATGGTTCGGATCAGCGTGAGGGCCGGGTAGATGTGCCCTCCCGTGCCGCCGCCGGATACAATGACGCGCAATGCCAGGACCCCTTATGCCATAGTGTCTTTCAGCGCTTTCACGAGATTCTTGAAAACCCGGCCCCGTTCCTCGAAGCCGCTGAACATATCAAAGCTGGCGCAGGCCGGGGACAGCAGCACGGTCTGGGGCGGCTTGGCCAGGGCGTGGGCAATCTCCACCGCCTTTTCCATCGAGTAGCCGGCCTCACGGATGTCCGTCGTCGGGAAGCCGTTCCTGATGGCCGCCTCCTTGAAGCGGGCCGCCGCGTCGCCGACGAGGATCAGCTTGGTGCAACGCTGTTTCACCAGCTGCATGAACTCCGTCAAATCGGTCATCTTGTCGTCGCCGCCGGCGATCAGGACCACCGGCTCTCCGGGGAAGCTCTCCAGCGCCTTGATGGCCGAATCGGTATTCGTCGCCTTGGAATCGTTGTAATACATGACGCCGTCCACCATGCGGACCGGCTCGATGCGGTGCTCCACGCCGGGAAAATCATGGAGGACGGCCGCGATCTTCTCCGGCTGCGCCCCCGCCAGGAAGGCCATGGCGCTGGCCGCCAGCGCGTTCTCGACGTTATGGCCGCCCTTGATGCGAAGCTGCCGGGCCGGCAGGATGGCGTGCGTCTTGCCCTGCCAGCGCATGACGAGCTGCCCGTCCTCCAGGAACGCGCCCTCCTCCAGCGCCTCCCGGCGGCTGAAGAAGCAGACCTTCGCCTTCGCCCGCTCCGCCATGCCGCGGGTATGCGGGTCGTCATAGTTCAGGATCAGGAAATCCTCCGCCGTCTGCTGGGCGAAGATTTTCTCCTTCATCTGCTGATAGACTTCCAGAGAGCCGTGGCGCACGACGTGGTCGGGCGTCACGTTGAGGATGGCCGCCGCCCGGGGATGGAAGTGCTGCGTCGCCTCCATCTGGTAGCTGGAAATCTCCGCCACGAGGCAGCCCTCGCTGCCCACCCGGAGCGCCTCCTCGCAGAGGGGGACGCCGATATTGCCGCCCATGCCAACCACCGGATAGACCGTCTCCATCAGCTGCCCCAGCAGCGTCGTGGTGGTCGTCTTCCCGTTGGTGCCGGTGACGGCGTAGATGGGGGCCCTGGCCAGCCGGTAAGCGAGCTCCACCTCGCTCCCCACCGGAATCTGCCGCTGCCGTGCCGCCTGGACCAGGGGAATCTTCACCGGCACCGCCGGCGAAAGGATGACGCGGGTTACGCCGTCCAGCTGCGATTCGTCCTGGGGCCCCAGCGCCAGCCCGATTCCCAGTGCCCGCAGCTCGCTGAGGTCCTGCGGGATTTCCTTTTCGGTCTTGGCATCGCTGAGAACCACTTCCGCCCCGAAGCTACGGGCTGCCTTCGCCGCCGCGATGCCGCTGATGCCGGCGCCGACGACAAGAATCTTTTCCTCGTTCCACTCCAACCGACTCACTTCCTTAAATCAACCCATGATTCGCCGCCAAACGCCGCGGCGTCGCATACCAAACCCGGTCCGAAACCCGCGCCGCCGCCGCGAAACAAAAAGCCGCCGCGATCCAGCCATCGCTGCCGGCTACGGATTCCGTGATTGTATCATACTTTCTTCCCAATTTCAACCGACCCGCAGGATGATCAGTCCCAGGACGCTGAGCAGCGCCCCGGCCAGCCAGAAGCGGTGAACCACCTTCGTCTCCGGCCATCCCTTGAGCTCGAAATGATGATGGATCGGGCTCATCAGGAAGACCCGCCGGCCCGTTGTCTGGAACGAAATGACCTGGATGATGACGGACAGCGCCTCCATGACGAAAACGCCGCCGATCACGATGAGCAACAGTTCCGTCTTCGTGAGGATGGCCGCTGCCGCCAGCGCGCCGCCGAGAGCCAGCGACCCGGTATCGCCCATGAACACCCTGGCCGGGTGCGCGTTGAAGCGCAGGAAGGCGAGACAGGCCGCGGCTACGGCAACACAGAAAGCGGCCAACGCCGCTTTCCCGAAATGAACGCACACGAGCGCATACGCCACCGCCGCGACGGCTACAGTCCCTGCTGCCAGGCCGTCCAGGCCGTCGGTCAGGTTGACCGCGTTTGTTGTGCCCACAAGAACGAAAAATACCAATACGTAATACGCCAGGCCCAGGTCCACGGCCCGCGCGACGAACGGAATCCAAAGCTCCGTCGTCATGCCCAGCCAGCGGGTACCGATGAAGGTCACCAGCACCGCCATGAAGATCTGCCCGGCCAGCTTCTGCCGGGCTTTCAGCCCCAGGTTGCGTTTCTTTACCACCTTTATATAGTCATCGACAAATCCGATGACGAGATGCCCCAACGTCACGAAAAGCGCCAGCAGGACCGCCGGCTCGCGGCCCGTCGCCGCCAACGTCCCGATCGTGATGCCGGCGGCGATCATCAGACCGCCCATCGTAGGCGTGCCGCTCTTGGCCCGATGGCTTCTCGGGCCCTCGTCGCGGATGCTTTGGCCGAATTTCAGCCGGTGGAGCGCCGGAATCGCGAGGGGGCCGGAAATCAGCACGACCGCCGCCGCCACCAGGCCCGCCAGCAGGCAGGAATTGCTTCCCATAATCATTCCCCTCCCGACGCCGCGCGCCGCGTTTTCTTCCGATCCGCCGCCCCTGCCCTCACAGGAGGCCGATGATCTCTCCCATCGCCATGCTGTGGGAGCCCTTGAAAAGCACCGTATCCCCCGGCCGCAGGATTTCCTTCAGCACGCGTCCCGCTTCTTCATGGGAGGCGCAGCGGTGAACCTCTTTCAGACCAGCTTCTTCCGCGCCCCGGGCGATCTCCTCCCCCAGCGTCCCGCGGGTCACCAGCGCGGCTACACCGGCGTCCACTGCCTGGGCGCCCACCCGGCGATGCGCCTCGGCGGAAATCGTTCCCAGCTCCAGCATATCGCCCAGCACGGCAACTTTCCGTCCCGGGGCGACTTCCCGCAGGGTTTCCAGCGCCGCCTTCATCGAGGCCGGACTGGCGTTATAGGCGTCGTTGATGACGGTGATATCGCCGATCTGCCGGCGCTCGAAGCGCTGCCCGGTCACCTCCGGCTCCGCCAGCCCCGCCTGCATTTCCTCCGTCGTGAGTTCCAGCACGTAGCCTGCGGCCAGCGCCGCCAGCGCGTTGTAAACGTTGTGCCGCCCCGCCATGGGCAGCAGGAAGGGAACCGGCGGCGCGCCGTCGAAGGAGACGCTGAAGCGCATGGCCGAGCCCTCCGCCTCGATATCGCCGCCCCGCACGTCGGCGTTGCCCGAAGTGCCGAAGGCCACTACCCGGACGCCGTCCCGTACCCGGCCGCGCATGGCCGCCACCCGGGGATCGTCGTCGTTGAGGATGACCGTCCCGCCCGGCGCGATGGCCTCCGCCATCTCTCCCTTGGCCCGGGCGATGTTTTCGATGGAGCCCAGGAGCTCCACGTGCGTCTCGCCGACGTTGGTGACGATGCCGATGGTCGGCGCGGCCACCGGCGCCAGCGCCGCGATCTGCCCCAGTCCGCGCATGCCGATCTCCACCACCGCCGCCCGGTGGGTCGGCGTAATCTGCAACAGCGTCCGCGGCAGGCCGATCTCGTTGTTGAAGTTCGCCTCGGTCTTCAGCACCGGCATTCTGGCCGCCAGCACCGACGCCGTGAGGTCCTTCGTCGTCGTCTTGCCGTTGGAGCCGGTCACGGCGATGACCGGCAGATCAAAGCGCATCCGCCAGGCGTGGGCGATGTCCTGATACGCTTTCAGAGTATCCGCCACGAAAAAAACCGGCACCTTGACGTCCCGAAGCTTTTCCCGGTCGCAGCCCTCGCTGACGACGACGCCCAACGCTCCCTTCTCCACCGCGTCCCGGACGAAATCCTCGCCGTTGAAGCGTTCGCCCCGCAGCGCCAGGAACAGGTTCCCCATGGCGATTTTCCGCGTATCCGTGACGACGTCCTCGTACACCACGGAAGCCGCGTTCTCCACCCGGGCCCCGGTCGCCTCCATGATTTCCGCCAACGATAACTCCGCCATCAGATGATTCCTCCCAATGCCTCGCGGGCGACTTCCCGATCATCGAAATGAATCGTTCCCGTCGCCAGTATCTGATAATCCTCATGGCCCTTGCCGGCGATCACGACCGTGTCCCCCCGCCCGGCCATGGCGATGGCGGTCAGGATGGCGTCGCGGCGGTCCGCGATGCGGTCATGGGGCTTGGTGCCGATGGTCTCCTTGACGCCGGCCATCACCTGGTCCAGGATGGCCTCCGGATCCTCCGAACGCGGGTTGTCCGAGGTGACGATGACCGCGTCCGAAAGCTCCGCCGCGATGCGCCCCATGACGGGCCGCTTCGTGCGGTCGCGGTCGCCGCCGCAGCCAAAGACGGTGATGATGCGGTGCTCCGTGATCTGCCGGGCCGTTTTCAGGATGTTTTCCAGGCCGTCCGGCGTATGGGCGTAATCCACCACCACCGCGAAATCCTGCCCGCAGTCCACGAGCTCGAACCGTCCCGGCACGCCGCCGAACTCCGTCAACGCTTTTTCGATGACGGCCAGCGGGATTTCCTCCGCCAGCCCCACCCCGGCCGCCGCCAGGGCGTTATAGACGTTGAACAGGCCGGTGATCTTCAGCTGCAGTTTCAGGCGGCCGAAGCTGCCCTGAATCGCGAAGTCCGCGCCCGTGGCCCGAACCCTGGTTTCCACGGCCCGGAGCCGGGCCCCCTCGTTCATCACGCCGTACGTGATATGGGCCGCCGGCCCCGACGCCTCCAGCATGACGCCCGCCGCCGCGTCGTCCACGTTGACGACCGCCGTCTTGCCCGGCTTCACGCCCTCCATCAGCGAAGCGAAGAGTTTCGCCTTGGCGGCGCGGTAGTTCTCCATCGTTTTATGATAATCCAGATGATCCTGGGTGAGATTCGTGAACACCGCCACGTCGAACTCGCAGCCGGCGACGCGGTCCTGATCCAGCGCGTGGGAGGAAACCTCCATGACGGCGTACTCCAGTCCCTCGTCCACCATCTGCGCCAGCGTGCGCTGCAGATCCACGACATTCGGCGTCGTGTTATGAACCGGCAGGATCTTGTTTCCGATGATGATCTGTATGGTCCCGATGAGGCCCGTCCTGTGCCCGGCTTTTTCGAGGATCGATCGGACGAGGTAACTGGTCGTGGTCTTGCCGTTGGTTCCGGTGATGCCGATGAGGCGGAGCTGCTTGCCGGGGTAGCCGAAGAAAGCCGGCACGATCTTCTTCACGGCCGCGTCGAGATCCGGCACCTTGAGCACCGCGACGCCCACCGGCGGCTTGACGTCCCGCTCGGTCATGATGGCGACGGCGCCCTGCTTCACTGCTGCCGGGATGAAGTCGTGGCCGTCCACGTGCTCGCCCGCCACGCAGACGAACAGCGAATTCTGTCCGGCCTGCCGCGAATCCTGCACGATATCGGTGATGGTCGCCTGGGCGTAGCCGATGATTTTCGCGCCCTCCACCATCGCCGCCAGATCCTTCAGCTTCTTCTGCATTTTCTCCCCGCCTTTCTCATGGACTCCGTTCCCGCTTCGTCCCACATGAAAAGGGCATTGCCGCGGCAATACCCTCAATGGCCGGCGCGAATCGCCTCCCCCCGGGAACCCCCCGGGAACCCCTCGGGGGCGCGCCGGACCGCCTCTTATTGCTTATCCGCCGCGAAGTACACGTCCTTGGGCACAACCATACCCAGGTGATTGATTGCGAAGTCCTTGATATGCTGCGGCGACTTCAGACGGTTGATCTCAATCTCCAGTTCCTGGTTCTCGCTCTCCAGTTGCGTGGCCTCCCGGACCGTCTGCAGCATTTCCGCGCCGCGGACGGCGCTCAGGATGCTGCGGGCCGTGATGATCGACGCCGCCACGGTCAGCACCATGGCCAGGACCAGCGCCCGGCTGCGCAGATTCGTATTGATATGGGGCCGCTCCGCCGGCTGCACCCGCTGTACCTTCTTCCTGACCGGCGCCGCGTAAAGGTCCCTCTCAAAGCCGAAATCTTCCTGTCTCATCGCATTCAACGCTGACATTCCATCGAACTCCCTTCTCTCCCGTCTGTCCGCTGCGACGCGGACGGGAGGAGTTTTTCCGCGAGGCGGAGCCTGGCGCTCCGGGCCCTCGGGTTGCGGGCCGTCTCTCCGGCCCCCGGTGAAACCGCTTTGCCCAGCAGCCGGATTTCCGGCTGATGATGGCAGACGCATACGGGCAGCTCCGGCGGGCAGATACAGCCCCGCGCCATTTCCCGCAACGTGTTCTTGGCGATGCGGTCCTCCAGCGAGTGGAAGGTGATGACCGCCAACCGCCCGCCCGGCTTCAGATGACGCACCGCCGTGCGCAGCGCCCCCTCCAGGATGGCCAGCTCGTCGTTGACCTCGATGCGGATCGCCTGGAAGACCCGCTTCGCCGGATGGCCCCCCGCCGCCCTTCGGACGGCTTTGGGAATGGCCCGGCAGATGACGTCCACGAGCTCGCCCGTCGTCCTGACCGGCGCCTCTTCCCGGGCCGCGGCGATGAACGCCGCGATGCGCTTCGCCCACCGCTCCTCCCCGTATTCGCGGAAGATGCGGGCCAGCGCTTCCTCACTGTATGAATTCACAACCTCAAAAGCGGACCGCGGCGCCGTCCCGTCCATGCGCATATCGAGGGGCGCGTCCTGCATATAGGAAAACCCCCGCTCCGCTTCGTCGATCTGCGGCGACGAAACGCCGAGATCGAAAAGCACCCCGTCGACAGCGGTGACGGAAAGCTCCGCCAGAATCTCCTCCAGCCGCCGGAAATTGCCCCGGACGATATCGACCCGGCAGGCCGCCCCGTCCAGTCGCTGGCGGGACGCGGCAATCGCCGCCGCGTCCTGATCGATACCGATGAGCCGCCCGGCCGGGGAAAGGCACCGGACGATCCGCGCGGCGTGACCGGCGCCGCCCAGCGTGCAATCCACATACGTCCCGTCCCGGGAGGTCAGGAGTCCCCCGATGGTCTCCTCCGGCATGACGCTGACGTGATGGAACTCCGCCATCGCTTAGAACCCCAGCTCCGCCAGCGACTCCGCCATCGTGCTGATGGTCGGGATCACCGCGTCGTTGTAACGTTCCCACTCCGCCTTGCTCCAGACTTCGACGCGGTTGATGACGCCGGCCAGTACCACGTCCTTCTCCAGCATCGCGAATTTCCGCAGATTGCTCGGCACCAGGAACCGCCCCTGACGATCGCAGTCCAGGACCCGCGCCACCGATACGAAGACGCGGCTCAGCATCCGCACCTCGGGCTTGGCCACCGGCATCGACTTCAGCTTCTCCGTCAGCACCTGCCAATCCGCTTCACTGTAGATGGACAGGCAGGTATCGAAGCCCCGGGTGATGACGAAACGCTCGCCGAGGTCCTCGCGGAACTCCGATGGCAGGATGATGCGCCCCTTGGCGTCAATCGTGTGCGCGTGCTCTCCCATCAACATTTCGTCTCACCACCTTTCCAAAATTCTCCCCCACATTTTACCACAATTCCCCACTTTTGGTTAAAATAAATTCTTTTTTCCCACCTAAAATCCTCCTTCCCCTGGCGGGAAATCAACGAACATATATTTTAAAATAAGGGTTTTTCAACTTTTCTGGGTCTATTTTCCTGCTTATCGCCCAACCGGCGGCGGGAACGAAATCTTTTTCTTTCATTCTCCCCCACCGCCACAATATATTCCCACAAAAATTTAATTATCCACAATATCCTGTTATCCATTTTCGCGAAACGTCGTCTCCCGAAGGCAAAAAAACACGGTTTGACGAAAATGTCAAACCGTGGCAGGGACTAACTGTTTATTTTTCGGCAAAATCAGCTCTTATTCCAGCCCAACTGTTCGAAAACCGGGACGTACTGGAGCCGCTCCAGGAAGGATCGGTAGGTGTTCGCCGTATGGAAGATGGGCACCCGCTCCAGGGCGTAGAGGTTGCTCGTCCGGTCCACGTTGCCGTACTTGAGGGTGAAAGCGCCCTTGTAGCCGGCCGCGGTCACCAGACTGGCGATGGGGAGATTATACGTCCCGGTGGGATAGGCGATGAACTCCACCGTCTTGCCCAGCCGCTGCTCAATATCGCGCTTCGACTCCGCCAGCTCGTAGCGGAGCTGCTCGTCGCTGAGCTCGACCATCGAGCCGTGGGTGACGGTATGGGACTCGATGTCGATGAGGCCGCTGGCCTCCATCTCGGCCGCCTGCGCCCAGGTCATGTAGCCGGGCACCGCCTGATCGAGGTAACTGGTGACGACGAAGATCGTCGCCCGGAAACCGTACTTCTTCAGGATGGGATAGGCGTTCTTGTAATTGTCATGGTAACCGTCGTCGAAGGTGATGACCACCGGATTCTCCGGCAGCTCCGCCCCCTCCGTCAGCGCCGCGTGAAGTTCCGCCGGGGTGATGACGTGGAAACCGTTGTCGTGAAGGTACTTCATCTGCCGGTCGAAATCCTCCGGCAGCACCGCCAGGGAATGGTGCATATTCTCGATCTTGTGATAGTTCAACACGACGATCCTGGCGCCGCCGGTCTCGTCCATTCCCTTGCGGGCGGCGAGGCGGGGCGGGAAGAACAGGCACAAAGGCAGCAGCGCCGCCAGGACGAGCAGCCAGATCCTGTTCCGCCACGAAGCCGGGCAAATCCTTTTTCTCTTTCGCATAGCGACCTCCTATCGCGGCGATCATCCGCCGCCGCGTCCTATTGTACCCCGTCCGGGGAAAAAAAGCCAGCGGGAATTCCCGCCGGCCGCATTTTCCTGTCGCGCCCCGGAAAACGGCAAACAAAACGCCATCTTAAAGAAACGGATCGATTGATTCGATTGATTCGGCATTGCCGGCAAGCTGTTGCCCTTTCCCCCGAGCGGCGGCAAAGAAACACCCGGCAACAGGACGCTTCCTGCCGCCGGGTGCTTTGGCGCTTGGTTTCACGCGGTTCTCTGACTGCCGTTCCTGTCCCGCCTGCTTCAATCCCAGTTCAGATTCGGGGGATTGGCGAGTTTGTAAGTGGCCCCCGTCTTGATTTTCTTCGACGAGCTCTTCGTAAAGGCGTCCTTTGCCTCTATATACTGCCCGCCCGTCGTGATGAGGATCTGCTGGGCGACGATACTGCCGCTGACTTTGGCCCGGCCGTCAATCGTGACCTTGCCGTTGGGCGCGTAAAGAATGCCCTGGAAATTCATATCATTGGGGATATGGATATTGCCGTTCAGCGAAACGATGATGGCAGAATCATCGCTTCCCGGCGCCGGCGATTTCTCGAAGCTGACCTGGATATCGCCGCCGACAACGATCTTGTCGTACCAACGGCTCCAGGTCGGCGTTGACGTCGCGCTGGAGGGAACGATTGTGCTGCCATGGGGGCAAAGCGCCGGGAAATGCGAGGTATCGTTCGACGACGAGAAATTGTAATTCCGGTTGGAATCGTCATAATACGTGTGCTGATTCTCGCGGTCGGCAAAAGACATGGACTTGATATTCTCAATGAAGGACTGGACACTTTTGTTAGCGGCGACGGAAATGTCTATCTTGTCACGGAATCCTACGTTGTCGCCGTCGGTTTCCGTGATGTTGTTTCCGGTGACGTTCTCGGAGACAAAAGGCTTTCCGTCCTTGTCAATGAAGGTGAACAGTTCCATTGACCCGTTCTGGCCCCAGTTATATACGCCCCATACGCTGGGTGACACCGTTTCCGTGTACTGTACGCCGTTTCTCCAGAATTGCTGCGAAAAAGACGTATCGCAATCCTTCACACCCGAGAACGCGCTAAGGCTGCCGTCAAGGGTTGTGTTCCGGCTGTTGTCAAAACGGAGTTTCCCGTTGGTCATGATGTCGCCGCTGACCTGTACGTTATCGGTATGGAACCAAATCGACCAGTCGTTGGCAGTGGGATTTGACCAAGGCTGCCGCATATTGTAATTCTTCTGGCTCTCATGGCCGGCGCACATGGCAAAGCCAAACATCTCGTCGATGAGCTCCTCGCCCGCCGATATGGCGACGATGGAATCGGCGCTGACGTCCTGGGTGCCTTCGGGAACGAAAAGCCGCAGGAAATAGAGGGGCACGTTTTCCGTCAGAGCAACGCGGTAATAGATGACGCCGTCCTGTTCCTGGGCCTGGTAACGCTCGCGCTTTGTTTCGTTGGGGAGGGTTGTCGTTTTCATGTCCTTGGTGACGTAGCGCCGGGCTTCGGCGTCCGCCTGGGGATGGGTGGTAACGGTTTCCGACTCGCCGGCGAATTTCGCCGCCCCCGCCAAAGCCGCGGCGTCGGCGGTGTTCTGCAGGCGCGATTTATGGATATAGAGATTGCCGAGATCCACTGCCAAGCCGCAGAAACCGAGCATCACGGGCAAGAGAAGCGCCGTCAGCACGATTACGGAACCGCGCTGCCACCAAACGCGATAGGCCTTTCGTAGTCTGATTCTCAACATGGTTTTCCTCCTCCTTGGAATCGGGTTGAGCGAAATGCAAAGTCTTTTCCATATTATAAAATGATTTGCTCTCGTAGACAAGAGGGGATATGGGTAATAAGTCGCATTTGAAGAAAATTTTCCGCCGGCGGCCGGGAAAACATTTCGCCTGCCCGCCGCCGGGGCCGGTTGTATATTTTCCTCCCGCATGATATAATGCTGGTAGCTTTTTGCCGGCGGTGCCGGTTTCATTCTTTCGTTACGAGGTGAACCGTTATCATGGGATTCTTCAATCGGTTTCTGTTGTTCCTTTACGCCCTGCTCATCGCCCTGGCGTCGCTGGGAGTAATCGCGCTCTGCCTGCACGTGCTGCCGGAGCCGATGGTTCACAATGAGCTTCGGTTCCTGCTGTCGCGGTGGGAGACGATCGCGGTGGCGGCGTTCCTGTTCCTCTGGAGCGTCCACATGATGGGATGCAGCTTTGCCCGGTCGGGCGATTCCAAGCAGCAAAAGAAGAAGGACGAGCCGGAAGCGGTGCTGGTGAAGACCGCGACGGGCGAAGTGAAAGTGGCGACCAATGCGGTCTGCGGGTTGATCGAGAAGTGCGCGATGGGCGTCTTCGGCGTGCGGGAGGCCCGGGCGAAGGTGCACTCCACGGCGCAGGGCGAGGGGTCCCAGGTGGAGGCCGCGGTGAACGTCGCGGTGGACGACGACCAGAACGTGGGCACGGTTTCGGACTATATTCGCAGCGAGGTGGACCGCAACATGAAGCAGGTGTTGGGGTTGGAAACGTATAAGCTGACGGTGGCCGTGACGGAAATCGCGCGGCCGGAGACGGCGGCCCGGCGGGTCCGGTAAGAGAGGCGGCAGCGATATGAAGGATGATATCAAGCAGTGTCTGGATTGGCTTTGGGCGACGCATCGCGGCTGTGTGATCGGAGCCGTCGTCGGCGCGTTCCTGGCGATTTGCATCTTGATTTTCGGCTTTTTCCGGACGGCGTTCGTGATGATCTGCGTCACGGTCGGCATCTGGCTCGGGCTGAAGGTGGACAGCGAGGACAACGAGTGGCTGGAACGGCTGCGGGATTTCAATCCGGCGGAGTACATCCATTTCAAGCGGAAGCAGGGACGCCCATGAGCCGGAAGCGAGCGAGAGAAGCCGCGATGCAGGCGCTTTTCCAGCTTGACATGACCGCCGGAGCGGGCGCCGACGAGGAGAGCCGGGCGCTGGCGGCGGCCTGGGAGACGGGAAAGAAACCGGCGGAGCTGGACGAAGGCTACGCCCGGGCGCTGGTGACGGGAACGCGGGAGCACCTGACGGAAATCGACGCCGCCCTGGCGGCGGTGTCGAAGGAATGGAAAGTGGCGCGGATGGCGGCTATCGACCGCAATATCCTGCGCCTGGCGGTGTACGAGATGCGCTTCGTGCCGGATATGACGCCGGGCATTGCCATCAACGAGGCAGTGGAGCTGGCGAAGAAGTTCGGCTCGGACGAGTCCCCGCGCTTCGTGAACGGGGTGCTGGGCTCGGTGGTGCGAAAATGATGGATTGATTGCCAGGCGCCGGTCTGGCTTTTTCTTATACTTGCGAACAATGAACGGTTCCGGTTTGTTACAAATCGTCCGCGGTATATGCCGGAGCCGCAAACATCCGCCGGCGCTTCGTCCGGCAGGCATGAACGGCTTTTGGTATATTGCCGGTCCGGATTCCCGGCGGGACGGCGGCGAAGGGAGCGGTCGTGATGGTGCGAACAGTCAGCGACGTGACGCGGTTGGTGAAGAATATGTTCGAC
>JAEEGN010000070.1 GCA_016280345.1 Selenomonadaceae bacterium
CCCGGCGGATACAAGTTCTTTGACTATGTCAAGGCCGGTGTTCCGCTGGTTCTCGTTTCCTTCGTCGTTTCCCTGATCGTCATTCCTATCGTCTGGCCGTTCTTCCCCTGATCGGGCGCTGGCCGGGAACCCCGTAAAACTCGTCAAACAAGAATTTCCCTACGCAAAAAGGAGAGAAGCCGTTGCTTCTCTCCTTTTTACGTGCTTATCGTGCCGGTTTAATTCTTTCGAGCGGGAGAAAGTGGCAGCGGCACGCGTAACGTGCCACCGGCACATTACGGGCCGAAAGACGGATGAGGGGCGCGGAGGGATTTCGTTCCGCAAAAAAATTGACACTGTGACAAGCGTTTTGTTCAGTAGAAAAAATCGAAAATTGCCGGAAAAAAACAGAATAAATCCCGAAATATCAGGATTCTTGCCCTTCGCGGCCATTGACTAGTTTGTCTTTTTGACTTTTTATCGTCACCCACAATCAAAAAGTTCCGCTGCTCGCGCGAAGCACGATCCGGCTTCCGGGCAGAAAAAAATCGCGGCGTTGGCAAGGCTCTTTCTTGACACTTCCCGGAAAAAATCATAGAATATAGTAGTATAGTTTTGCCACATGCTATACATCCTGCAATGATGTTCCCTGCCTTAAAAGGCAAAAGAAAAACAAAAAAGGGGGTTGAGAATTATTGTAGAACTATCTTTAGCGGTTATTCTGGCGCTTGTCGTCGGGGCGGGGGGCGGCTACTACCTGCGCAAGACGCAGGGGGAGGCGCAGATCGGCTCCGCCGAGGAGGAAGCGAAGCGCATCGTGGCCGAGGCTGAGGCCAAGGGCGAAGCGAAGAAGAAGGAGGCCCTGGCCGAGGCGAAGGAAGATATCCACCGCCTGCGGCAGGAGCTCGACCGGGACACGAAGGAGCGCAAGAGCGAGATGGCCCGCCAGGACCGCCGGCTGGCGCAGAAGGAAGAGAACCTCGACCACAAGCTGGACGCCCTGGAGAAGAAAGAGGAGGCGCTGATCGCCAAGGACGAGGAGCTCGAGAAGGAGCGCCAGACCATCGCTCATCTCCACGAGAAGCAGAAGGCGGAGCTCGAGCGCATTTCCCAGATGACGACGGAGGACGCCAAGGCGATGCTGATGGCGGAGGCCGAGTCGGAAATGCAGCACGAGAAGGCCAAGATGATCAAGGAATACGAGCAGCAGGCGAAGGACGAGGCCGACAAGCGGGCACGGGATATCGTGTCCCAGGCGATCCAGCGCTGCGCTGCCGATCAGGTAGCGGAGACGACGGTTTCGGTTGTCGCGCTGCCCAACGACGAGATGAAGGGCCGCATCATCGGCCGCGAGGGCCGCAATATCCGGGCGCTGGAGACGCTGACGGGCGTCGATCTCGTCATTGACGATACGCCGGAAGCGGTGACGCTGTCGGGGTTCGATCCGGTTCGCCGCGAGGTGGCCCGCATCGCGCTGGAGAAGCTCATCACCGACGGGCGCATCCATCCGGCCCGCATCGAGGAAATGGTGGAAAAGGCGCGGCGCGAAGTCGATCAGCGCATCAAGGAAGCGGGCGAGCAGGCGACGTTCGATACCGGCGTCCACGGCCTGCACCCGGAGCTGGTGAAGCTCCTGGGGCGCCTCAAATACCGCACGAGTTACGGGCAGAACGTGCTCAACCACTCCATCGAGGTTTCCCATCTGGCCGGCGTCATGGCGGCGGAACTGGGCGTCGACGTGATGCTGGCGAAGCGCGGCGGCCTGCTTCACGATATCGGCAAGTCCATCGACCGTGAAGGCGAAGGGACGCACGTTTCCATCGGCGTTGACATCGCCCGCAAGTACCGCGAGTCGAAGGATGTCATCAACGCCATCGCCGCCCATCACGGCGACGAGGAGGCAACGACGGTAGAGTCGGTGCTGGTGGCCGCGGCGGACGCCATCTCGGCAGCCCGTCCGGGGGCGCGGCGCGAGAGCCTGGAGTCGTACCTCAAGCGCCTCACGCGGCTGGAAGAGATTGCCAAGTCTTTCGACGGCGTCGAAAACTGCTACGCGATCCAGGCCGGCCGTGAGATCCGCGTCATGGTGAAGCCGGACAAGGTGGACGATGTGGCGTCCGTTGCCCTGGCGCATGACGTGGTCAAAAAGATCGAGGCCGAGCTGGAATATCCGGGCCAGATCAAGGCGACCATCATTCGCGAAACCCGCGTGGTTGACTACGCGAAGTAAACGGTATATAGTATAGGTAGCTGAGGGAGGATGCAGGAAAAAGCGTTCAGCATCCTCCCTTTCTTTACAGGAATACGCCGGCCCGGGACGGGCGGGGACAGGGGGTGCGTTCATGGTCAGCTTACGGCAGGGAAAGAAGCCGAATATCGACGGGATCAATCTGCTGGTCTCGATCCTTGTCTGTTACCCGGAGATCGGCACGGTGAGCTATGAGCCGACGGACGACGCTCTTCATTTCTCCTTCGCCCTGAAGGAGGTGCCGCAGCGTTCCACCTATGAGAGAGTCGGCAGTCTCATCAAGGAAAGCATCCTGACGTATCACAATCTGGAGGGCTTTTCCGGCGGACGCATCGAGATTTTCCTGGAGGGGCAGGGCCATACGGCGTTTTTCCATATCATCCGCGACGTCCGCTCCATTTCCCAGGGCGAGATCAGCATGATCTCCACCATCATGCGCGAGCATTTCGAGAATATCCTCATCGTGGACCCGGACAGCCAGCCGGAGGATTTCGAGTTCGACCTGGCGGCCCACGAGGAGGCCATTGACCACATGATCGGCACGCTGAAGATTTCCCGCGTCGCCAACCGGATGATCGGGATACGCGAGGAAGGCCGCGTGCTGGTGTTCAACAAGTGAGGGAACCATGAAGATATTGATGGCAGGAGACGTTATCGGCCGCCCGGGCAGGGCGGCCTTTGCTCGTTATACGCCCCGTCTGCGGAAGGAGAAGGCCATCGACCTGGTGGTCGTGAACGGCGAGAACGCCGCCGGCGGCAAGGGGCTGACGGAGCCGGTCTTCGACGAGCTGCTGCGCGGCGGCGCCGATATCGTGACCAGCGGCAACCACATCTGGGACAAGAAGGAGGTGGCGGCCATCATCGACCGGGAGCCGTATCTGGTGCGGCCGGCGAATTATCCCGAGGGGACGCCGGGCCGGGGGTGGTGCGTCTATCCCTGGCGGGGCGGCGACGTGGGCGTGGTGAACCTGGCCGGGCGGACCTTCATGCCGCCTCTGGACTGTCCCTTCCGGAAAGCGGAGGCGGCGCTGCGGGCGCTGCGGGACTGCCGCGTGATCGTGGTGGATTTTCACGCCGAGGCGACGTCGGAGAAGCTGGCGCTGGGCTGGTATCTGGACGGCCGGGTCAGCGCCGTCGTCGGCACCCATACCCATATCCAGACGGCCGACGAGCGCGTCCTGCCCGGCGGCACCGCCTACGTCAGCGATCTGGGCATGGTCGGTCCCTGGAACTCGGTGCTGGGCGTCCGGACGGATATCATACTCCGGAAGTTCACCACCGGCCTGCCCACCCGCTTCGATCTGGCCGACGGCCCCTGCGTTTACTGCGCGCTCCTCGTCACCATCGACGAGACCACGGGCCGCGCCGCCGGAATCGAACGCATCCAGATCCGGGAGGAATAGGCGCGGCGGGAAAAGCCCCGGGCGGGCGGGAGGAACCTGACGCATGGCGTTTTGTGCAAAGGAAGCCGCCGGGAAGAATACATGCCGTATCTCTTTACAAGCGGCGCCGGGTAGCGTATCATATAATCAGGAAGCATCGATCGGACGAAACGCGGGCGGTACGCCAGACAGCCGCGGGAACAGGATGATGAGCCATGAAGTCAGGGAAGCAAAAAGCCGGAGCCGGGCGGGGAAATCCGTTGCCGCCCCTCCTAAAACAGATCAAATTCTATTTCGACGTCCTGACACGGTCCAGCGACGCCTATTTCTTCATGACGGATATCCGGAGCGGGCTGACGCTCCTGTCGGGGAACTGGGTGGAGGATTTCGGCCTGCCGGGGGAGAGTCTGCCGGATATGGACGCGGTGTGGACGCCGCTCCTGCATCCCGACGACGTGTCTCGCTACCGGAAGTCGATAGAGGACGTATTCGTGCGGCGGGTGACGGACGAGCACAACATCGACTACCGCGCCCGGGACCGGGAGGGTCGGTACGTCTGGGTGAAGTGCCGGGGCTCGGTGCTGCTGGACGAGGCAAAGAATCCGCATTTCTTCGGCGGCGTCATGATGCGTCTGGAGCAGCTGAACCAGGCGGACGGCGTGACCGGCCTTTTGAGCAAGGGGCCTTTCGAAGCGGCGGTGCGGGAGGCGCTGGACACGTTCCGTCGCACCGGCATCGGGGGGCAGATACTCCTTTTGGGCCTCGACAACTTCAAGATCGTCAACGAGACGTATAATCGCGCTTTCGGCGACCAGGTCCTGCGGGCAACGGCGGAGCAGATCGCCAATATCCTGCCGCCGGGAGCGAACCTCTACAAGCTGGACGGCGACGAGTTCGGCGTCATTTTGCCGGGGGCGGGAGAGGGCCAGGTGAACCGGCTGTTCCTGGCCGTCCAGACCTGCATGTCCCGCCAGCAGTTCATCGACGGCCGGATGTATTTCTGCACCATGTCGGGCGGTACGGTGGCGTATCCGCAGGGGGGCCGGGAGTACCAGGGACTCTACAAGCACGCCGAGGCGGCGCTGGACCTGGCGAAGCGCGACGGCAAGAACCAGAACGTGATTTTCACCCGGGAGCAGTACAACCGCTGGATGCGTTCCCTGGAAATGCGGGATACCATCAAGCGCAGCGTGGAGAACGGCTGCGAGGGCTTCTCCCTGTTCTACCAGCCCCAGGTGGACGCCGTCAGCCGGAAGCTGGTGGGGGCGGAGGCGCTGCTCCGCTGGAAGAATCCCAAGGGGCGCATGGTGTCGCCGATGGAGTTCGTGCCCATCCTGGAAGAGACGAAGATGATCCTGCCGCTGGGCAAGTGGATCGTCGAGGAGGCCTGCAAGACCTGCAAGAAGTGGCGGGAGCGGGTGCCGGATTTCCGCATCAGCATCAACGTCTCCTACCCGCAGATCAAGGACGTGACCTTCTTCCCCTTCGTGGCCGATACCATCGAGAAGGTCGGCCTGCCGCCGGAGGCGGTGACGCTGGAGCTCACCGAGAGCATCATCGTTTCCGACTGGGGATTCCTGAACCAGCAGTTCGACGAGTTCCGCCATCAGGGGCTCCATATCGCCATGGACGACTTCGGCACCGGCTATTCGTCGCTGGCCTACCTCAAGAAGCTGTCCTGCGATATCGTCAAGGTGGACCGGGAATTCGTCAAGAACATCCGGGAGAAGGACTTCGACCGCCAATTGGTGAAGTACACGGTGGAGCTCTGCCACAGCCTGAATATCCGGGTCTGCATCGAGGGCGTGGAGGACGAGCCGGTGTATGACATCGTGACGAAGGACTGCCGGGCGGACTTCATTCAGGGCTATTTCTTCGGCCGCCCGGTGTCGGAGCGTGATTTCGTGGAAATGTACATCGACAAGGACGGAGGGACGCTATGAGGGAAGACAGGGCGGCGGAGGCCGGCCTCACGAAGCTGGGAGCGGCCCGGACGAAGTACCCGGAAAGCTACAGCCCCGAGGTGCTGGAGACGTTCGAGAACCGCCACCCGGACAACGATTACTGGGTGAAATTCAACTGCCCGGAGTTCACGAGCCTCTGCCCCATCACCGGGCAGCCGGATTTCGCGGCCCTCTATATTTCCTACGTGCCCGACCTCCGCATGGTGGAGAGCAAGTCGCTGAAGCTGTATCTTTTCAGCTTCCGCAACCACGGCGATTTTCACGAGGACGTGGTGAACCTCATCATGAAGGATCTGATCCGCCTGATGGATCCGCGCTATATCGAGGTCTGGGGCAAGTTCCTGCCGCGGGGCGGCATTTCCATCGATCCCTACGCCAACTACGGGCGGCCGGGGACGCGGTTCGAGCGGCTGGCCCGCCAGCGTTTCGACTGGCACGATATGACGGGACCGGAACGGGTTGACAACCGCTGAAGGCGGAGAGACGCGCAAGAGAGACAGGGAGGCGGCGCGATGAACAATATCCTGCGGAACATGCTGATGCGGCGGAGTACGTTCCATTTCGACAACCGGCGGATCCGTCACGAGGACCTGCTGATGATCCTGGAGGAAGGCAAGATCCTTTCCAACGCCGCGAAGAATCAGGAATGGCATTTCACGGTGCTGCAGAACCGCGAGCTCATGAAGCGGCTCAGCGGCCTCTACGAGCGCCTGATGGACGGGGCCTGCTCCGATCTCCCGGGGGATCCGGCGATGATTGGCCGCCTGCTCTTCGAGGCGCCGCTGCTTCTCATCATTTCCGGGCGGCAGGGGGCGCCCTACGCCGAGGATGCCGCCAATATGGTCTTCGGCAGCATGATGCTGGTGGGAGAGAAGTACGACATCGGTTCCTGCTGGCTGAACTCGGCGCCGCTGCTCTTCGATGACGAGGACGGGCAGGCGGCACTGGCGGCGCTGCGCATCCCCGAGGGCTTCACGCCGCTCTGCGCCGGCGCTTTCGGCTACAAGCAGCCGCCGGCGCCGCCCAGCGTGCTGTCGTCGGAGGATCATATCGTAAACTTCATCGAGTGAGAACCCGGCCAGGACGCCGGGAGAACGAAGGGAGCGGGGACGGTGGTCCAGGTCTATACGGGCAACGGCAAGGGCAAGACGACGGCGGCCATCGGGCTTACCGTGCGCGCGCTCGGCGCCGGGCGGCGTGTCTATATCATGCAGTTCATGAAGGGGCTGGCCTACAGCGAGCAGGAGGTGCTGCGGGGATTTTCCCCGCGCCTCGTGCTGGAGACGACGGGCAAGCCCTTTTTCATTGCCGCCGAGGGAATGCTGACGGAGGAGGAACGGGCCGCCTGGGGCGACGACGTGGTGGTGTTCCCGCCGGGGCAGCCGCCGGCGGATTACGTGGCGATGATCGGCGATGGGTTCCGGCGGGCGGCGGCGGCGGCGACCAGCGGCGAGTACGGCCTGGCGGTGCTGGACGAGCTCAACGTGGCCCTGTTTTTCGGCCTTCTGGACCGGGCGCCGGTGGAACGCCTCCTGGACGAGGTGCCGCCGGAGACGGAGTTGGTGCTGACCGGCCGCAACGCGCCGGACTGGTTGCTGGAACGGGCGGATCTCGTGACCGACATGCGGGAAGTCAAGCATTACTACGCCAAAGGCGTGGAAGCGCGCCGCGGCATTGAGAATTGAGGGCGACAGCGATGCCGGTATTCAAGCGGTCATTTTTCATTCTCCTCTTTCTGGCGGCGGCCGCTCTGAGCGCGACTGTCTGTTGCCTGCCCGCGGGCCCGGAGGCGAAGCCCCTCGACGAGGCGGTGGCGCCGGTGGAGACGGCGGTGGTCCAGGTGACGGGCGCGGTGTACCAGCCCGGGGTGGTGCGGCTGTCCGCCACCGACCGGGTGGAGCAGGCGGTGGCGGCCTGCGGCGGAGCGCTGCCGACAGCGGACCTGGAGCGCGTGAACCTGGCCCAGACAGTACGGGACGGCGCCCAGATCCTGGTGCCGGAGAAGAAGAGCGACGCCGCCGCGCCCGCCGCTGCCGACGGCCGGATCTCGATCAACACGGCGGACGAGAAAACGCTGGGATCGTTGCCGGGCGTCGGCCCGGTGATGGCGAAGCGCATCGTGGAATACCGGACGCAGCACGGCGCCTTCCGGGACGTCGAGGAGCTGAAGCGGGTCCGCGGCATCGGCAACGTCACCTTTGAGAAACTGAAGGACCGGATCGGGCTATGAGACGGGAGGGGCAGTATCCGCTTTCCTATCTGAACCTTTTGCTTGCCTGTCTGGGACTGGGCATTTTTCTGGCGTCCGCCGGGACGTTCCCCGTGCTGCCCTTTGTGGCCGCGGGGTTTTTCCTGCTCTTTTGGGCGGCTTTTTTGGCATATCGCGGCAGCGCGTGGGCGGCTTTCGCCGGGGCGCTGCTTTTTTGCGTTCTGGGAGCGGCGCGTTTCCTGGCGGCCGACGCCCTGCCGCCGGCCGACGTCTCCCGGCTGGCGGGGGAGAAGATCGTCCTGCGGGGCGTGCTCCGGGAGGCGCCCTCGGAGCGGCCGGCAGCGGACGGGACGGGCGTCCTCCGGCGCTACGTGGTCGACGCCCGGCAGGCGGAGACGGCGACGGGGACGCCGCCGGTCAGCGGCGCCCTCTACGTGACGGAGAAAATCCCCGACGGCTCGTCCCGCCTCAGCGATCCCCTGCCGCTCCCGGGGGACGAGGTCACCGTCGGCGGGACGGTCCG
>JAEEGN010000071.1 GCA_016280345.1 Selenomonadaceae bacterium
CGGAAATTCACTGCCGATCAGGCTGTTGGCAAAAGCCTTTTCCGAAAGTTTCAGGTCTCCGAAAAGCTTCGTTTTTCGCTCGCCCCGCGCAAGATGCGCAATGAGGATTTTGTAAATATCCTGCTCAGTCAATTCCATTTTGATTCACCCTTTCATTCGTCGCCGCAGTATATGCAGTACAATAAGTGCCGAGTTCACACGCGTATGCTTCCCCTTGCGCCGGGCAAGGCAGACAGCGGCGCGGATAGCTGCAGTCCCCGCAGAAGCTCCTGTCGCCGCCTTTCCGCTTCCGCAGTTGTTGGAGCACGTTGGAGTTTTCCCAATAGGCCGCGACAGAATCACACGGTTCTGTACAGTCAAAGTGAACGCAGGGCGAAAATGTTCCGTCCGCCCGCACCGCCACGAAGGAACGTCCCGCCTCACAGCCCCGTGTGATGCCGCGATTGTCGTTCCTTGCCGGGTCTTCGCCGCCCAGCCAGGCCCGCAGGGGCGAAAAGCAGGTTTCCACGGTCAGCGCCATTTTCTTTTGTACCATATCCTCCGCTTTCTCCGTCTCTTCATCCGTGCCATTGGCCTGGCGGGTCCGGATGAAGCTGCCGATTTCCTCCAGCCGTTTCCGTGAGGGAAGCGGCACCCCCGGCGTTCCCCCGGTGACGATAAGCTCACTGAGACCGAAAGCCTCCAGCGCCTCCGCAACCTCGGCCATCCGTTCTGCGTTTTCTTCGGTAATGGTCCATCGCGCCGCCGTCCTGTCACCCAGCCCTGCGCGGCAAAGCGCAAGGACCGTCTCCGTGGGTGCCCCCGATTCCGGAAGCTCCGCAATATATGCATCCGCCCCGCAGTGGATGAGTTCTTCCATCCGCTCCGGGGCGATTATTTCCGCTGGAAAAACCACCGTCGCCGTCATACCGCTTTCCCTGCATTGCCCCAGCAAACGGGAGAGCGGTTCATATGCCGCCACATCGCCCAGGAATCTCACCTTGCGGATTCTGTTCCCTTCGCATTCGCGCAGGCGCTGTATCGCGGCCTCCCAGGAAAGCGTATACGCCGCGTTTTTCACTTCCATATCCAACCGTGTCGGCATCTCGTAGGCATCGAAGAAATGGTGATGGATGTAAGGTGTCTGTTGGAGATAGGCTTTCGCCTCGGCGATCTTCCCATCCCGGTAGTTCAGCTTGAAATAGACAATCGTCGTCTGGATGAAGGGGTCACCGTCCGGGCGAATCCGGATCCAGCGCCGGAGCGCCTCGCCCTTTGACGGGAGGCAAAGCCCCGCGTTTTCGAGGCGGGCCAGGAATTTATCAACCAGGAGCGGATGCCGCCAGCGGGGAAAGATCTCGATGCCGAGTTTCGGCAATACGCCGTCCACGCCCAAGTCAAGATCGACGCCGACACCTTTGGTATCTTTCCACGGCTCCATGGCCGCATCGAGCGTCGCGCAATCGCCTTTCCAGCCGATGGCGGCAAGCGCAGCCGTCACCATCTCCCACGCAGGGAACATGATCACGAGCCGCATGATGTCCAGCTCCCCACGGCCGGACATAGTACCGATCTGCTTAATGTGCGCTCTCTCCGGCAGCGCAGCAACGAGGTGATCCAGCGGAGCGCGGAGCGTTTTTGCCCGCTTTTCGCCCAGGAAAGGCGGCAGGATGTCGTCCCAATACCTTGCCAATTCCTCAGGACTTTTTTTCCTGGTGTCGGTGTTGGCAAAAAAACACGGCTCGAGATGCCCGCCTCTGGCGAACTCCGCGTAATCGATTTCATACCAAAGGTTTGGCACGCCGGGGATTTCGTCCGTGTCGATATTCATGATGTAATCCACATACCGGGCGTCTTCGCCGAGCCGCACCTCCAGTCCTCCAAGATGGGTGATGGTGCCGCCATACTGCGCCTCAACGTTCGTGAGCGCGGCGAGACATTCGTCGTCTATGATCTCCGGCATCGGATGCCGGCGAAGATGGGCGAGAAATTCCCGCATGGTAAGCTCCTGTACCTGCATCATCCTTCCCTCCATCGGCAGCGCATTTTTCCATCTGCAGCGCTTTTTTTCCATCTGCAGCACGTTTCACGTGTAAAATCTCCTTATCATTCTTTATAGTGTATTATACGCTTTTTCGTAACTGTTCAGAACCGCGTCTGAACAGTTACGCTTTTTCTTCTGCTCCTGCAAACAGTCCGAGTTCTTTCACGATCCCGAACATTTCCTTTTGGCTTTTCGTCGTCATGATGGTCTCCCGCTCTGCCGCCGTAAGCCGCGAGAGCGGCCCTGCCAGGGA
>JAEEGN010000072.1 GCA_016280345.1 Selenomonadaceae bacterium
AGCATCACCCACAACGACGACTTCGCGATGATCCTGCCGGTCGTCTGCCGCCTGATGGCGCGTCTGCCCCACCTGCATCTGATGATCGCCGGCGAGCTGGACCTCCCGGCCGAACTGGCGCCCTATCGGAGCCGGGTCATCGTCAAGCCCTTCGTGGACTGGCAGAAACTGCCGGACCTCATCGCCCAGGCCGACGTCAACCTGGTACCGCTGCTGGACAACGTCTTCAACGAAGCGAAATCGGAAAACAAATGGGTGGAGGCGGCGCTGGTCCGCGTGCCCACCGTGGCCAGCGACGTCGGCGCCTTCCGCCGCATGATCGCGGACGGCGAAACGGGGCTTCTCTGCCGGACGGAAGCGGATTGGGAAACCGCCCTGACCTCCCTCATCGAGAACCCGGGGCGCCGCCGCCGGTTGGCCCAGGCCGCCTACGAGGACGTCTCGGACCGCTGCCTGCTGATCACCACCGGCAAGCCGCTCTGCGACTTCGTCCGCCGCCACCTGCGCCCCAACGCGGCCATGTTCTTCCCCTCTTTCGACGTCAGCGGCGGCGTCCTGGTGGCGCTGCGCCACGCCGACATCCTGCGCCGCCACGGATACGACGTCACCGGCATCAACCTCGACACCCGCCCCAAATCCCCGGACACCATCGCCTCCGAAGCCTTCCGGACCATGACGCTGCTCGACCGGGAATCCCTGCGGGTGGAAACGCGCTTCGACCTCGGCATCGCCACCATGTGGTTCACCGTGGACGCCTTCCCCAAATGGCAGGTCCAGGAAAAGCTCTACCTGGTCCAGAATTTCGAGACCGGCTTCTACGAAATCGACACCGTGCTGCGCCTGATGGCGAACCGCACTTACTGCCGCCCCGACATCCGCTACGTGACGATCTCCCGATGGTGCCAGGCCTGGCTGCGGGAGAACTTCGGCCAGCCGGCGCGATACGCCCCCAACGGGTTGGAGAGAGAACGCTTCGCCCCGGCGGAGCGCGACTGGAGCGGGAAAATCCGCGTCCTCATCGAAGGCGACAGCGAATCGGAGTACAAGAACGTGGACGAGAGCTTCCGCATCGCGGCGCTGCTGCCGGCGGAACGCTTTGAGATATGGTACGTCTCTTACAACGGCAAGGCCAAGGACTGGTACCGGGTGGACGAATTCCGCCACAAAGTCCCCTACGCCGAAATGCCGGAGATTTACCGCCAGTGCCACGTCCTCCTGAAAACCAGCATCCTCGAGAGCTTCTCCTACCCGCCGCTGGAAATGATGGCCACCGGCGGCGCGGTGGTGGTGCGGGAAAACGAGGGCAACCGGGAATACCTGCGGAACGGCGGGAACTGCCTGTTCTACGACCCGGCGGACCTGGCCACCGCGGTAAAAGCCATCGAAACCATCGTCCGGGACGGGAAACTGCGGCAAACGCTCCTTGAGGGCGGGCTGCGAACGGCGGACGAGCGGGACTGGCCGCGCTGCGAAGCGGCGGTTTTGTCCCTGTACCTGGAAAAACAAGCATAGGACGGCGGCAAGAATCATGAAACGAACCGATACGGAAGAATCCACCACGCTGTATATCCTTTTCCTCCTCGGGTGCGCCCTCGCCATGAGCGCGCCGCTTTTTTATGCCCTTCATACGGGAACGGCCATCGCCGGCGACGACTACATCTTCCATCTGACGCGGCTGGAAAACCTCGCCCGGAGCCTGACCGAAGGGCCCTTCCCGTTCCGCGTCTATGCCGGCGAACCCACGCCCTGGGGCGTCCCCACCGGCGTCTTCTATCCCTCGCTGGGCCTCTATCCCCCGGCGGTGCTTCACGCCCTCGGCCTCTCGCCGGCAGCCGCCGCCAACCTCCACGCCGTCGGCCTGTTCCTCACGGCGGCCCTCGTCGCCTGGAGCGCCTTCCGCCTGCTCGGCTACGCGCCGCGCCGTGCCTTCGCCAGCGCCGCCCTCTACCTCTCCCTCTTCTACTTTCCCGTCAACGCCTATATCCGCTACGACCTCGGAGAACTGTCGGCCCTGGCCTTCCTGCCGCTGGCGCTGGCGACGGTCTGGCGGGCCTTCCGCGACGGGCTCACGAACAGCCAGATCCTCGTCGGCGTCCTCGCCGTCACCGGCGTCGCCCAGTCCCATATCCTGAGCCTCTGCCTGCTGGCCGTCTTCGCCGCCGTAGTGCTGCTCCTGCAGATCTACCGCCTGCGGCGCGCCGCCGTCCGCTCCTCCGTCCTCCGCCTCGCCGGCTTCTCGCTGCTGCTGAACCTCTGGTTCTACGTCCCCTTCCTCGTCTTCTACCGGGCCGTCCCCGTGAAAATCCAGGAAACCTTCGGCGTTTTCTACCAGAGCGGCTGGCCCCTCTCCCTGCTGACCGGCATCCTGCGCTTCTGGAGCCCCGGCCTCGCCGTCGCCCTGCTGGCGGCCTTCCTCTACGCCCTCGTTGATCACGACCGCGTCGCCCTCCGGGCCGCCGGCTCCCTGTTCCTGGCCCTTCTCTCCCTGCTCCTGGCGACCTCCCTGTTCCCCTGGGACGCCGTCGCCCACGCCTTCCCTCCTATCCTCTTCCTACAGTTCCCTTACCGCTTCCTGATCCTCGGCTCCACCGCCCTGGCCATGGCCGCCGGCTACGGCTTCTGCCGCTTCACTGAGCGCATGGGCTGGACCGCGCGGCAGACCGGCATCGCCGCCCTCGTCCTTTGCATCCTGCACGTCGGCGGCTTCGTCCTCCATGAC
>JAEEGN010000073.1 GCA_016280345.1 Selenomonadaceae bacterium
AAAGCGTCATGGGCCTTGCCGTACTGCTCAACATAGGGCAGCAGTTCCTCGATTTTGGCGACAATACGCCGCTGCTCGGCGAGGGGCGGGAGTGGGACGAGCATGTTCATCATAGTGTCTTTGTTGACACGGGGCATTTTCACACCATAGGAAGCAGCGTTGACAATTTGTGTGACATAAGGCGAACGCAGATAGCAAGTGATGAATTCAGCATCTAAATTCCCATAGCACTGAAAAGGAACCAGTTCTGAGGTGCAAATTCCATCAGCAGGAGCCACCAATATTTTTTTCAAATAGGGACGCAACTTGCTATATAGAATATCCCCTTTACGGAACTTGATTTTCTCTCCAGCAATGGTTCGGTCTTTTGCGTATGCTGTACGGACAACTCGACCACTTTCCTTTTCGATGTCTTCCATGTCCAATGTCCACATTTCCGGCTTTATTTCACTGGGGACTATCTTTTGCTTAGTGTCACCATAATTTGAAACATCCCCCAGCCGCACCCACACCCAGCTATCGGGAATCTCGAAGGGGATTTCCTCGTCCTTAATCGCCGGCAGGGGCTTTTCCTTTTTCAGCTTACCCTCGGCCATCAGCCGCGCCTTTTCCGCCCGGATTTCCCGCAGCAGGTCCCCGGCCGTGCCTTCCTCGGGGCGCTGCTCGACGAGTTTGCCCTCGATGGCCTGCTGCAATATGCTGTTCTTGAGTTGCTGGGCGTTCATGGCGTAACCTCCGTGATGGATGGATTCAGGCGATCCTTATATACTTTCGACAACGGCGGGAAAAAATCCTTTCTGTCGTTCCGTTTCTTGCCTTGCGAATCGCGTTGCGTAATACCATGATTGCGCTATGACAGGGGGATATGGGTGAACCGGAAAGCCCTCTTCTCCCTCCTCGCGCCGTTGGGGAAGACATTGGTTGTCGCGGAGGCGAAAAAGAGAAAAGCAAAGGGGAAGGCCGGGGGCGCCAAGGATAATCCCCATCCTCTTTAGCCAAGAACATTCAAACGGCCGAAACCGCTCCGATCCGAGGGGCTTTTTTTGTTGGCAGGAGGTTTGCGCGTACAAGAAAATCGGAGGAGCCGCAAAAGGAAAAAGCAGGAAGCGCGTCGTCTTCCTGCTTTTGGCGAGCGAATACCGGCAGAATCGCCTTCCGGTTCTCATGCTGTCATTGGGGTAACATCTTTAATCAGGGGACGTTTCCCGCCCTCACATCCAGTCGCTGTCCGTCCCCTGCTTGCCCAGGACTTTCCGGGCGTGGCGCATGGCGTCCCCGCGGGAGACGCGTTGACCGTTGATTTTATAAATGTTGTCGTTGAAACATATTAGGATTGCATTCGGCGCCGACCTTCGCCCAGCAGGTAGTTCAGATACCCTTTTTTGTTTTCACCGCCCGGGCACCCGGTCCATCAGCCAGTCGAATATCGCCTCCACATGGGGCGGCCAGTCCACGATGTAGCCGTAGCTCGTATTGCCGTAGTCAGCCTGCCAGCCGCTCTGCTCCCGCACGAAGCGCGCGAAAATCTCGTTGCTGTTCCCCTCCGGGTACACGGCCTTGGTCATCACACCATAGACATTGCCATTCACGCCGATCGTCTCATCCATCGCGTAAATCCGAACCTGGCTCGCGGCTACCTCCACCGACGTGATATAGACGTCTTTTGCCGACGCGGGCGCGGCAAGAACCGTCAGGACAAAGAGGGCTGTCAGGGTTTTCTTCATGAGGCATCGCTCCTTTCCCAAGCAGAAAAAACCGGAATCCGTCTCACGGCTCGGAAGCAGTGGCCGAAATCCGGGCCAACCCTTTACCCGGCGAACAGCGACAGGACGAGCATATCTTCCCGCCGTTCCAGATACTCTCCGCAGTTCCCGATCTCGCAGGGTTTTCCGTCCCATCCCTCGGGGAAATCGCAGGCTTCCGCGATCTCTTCCGGCGCGTCGTCCGCGCCCAGCCCGTTCCCGTCGAGCCGCGCTCCGTCGCGGGGCAGGAAGATGGCGACGACCATGCCGCCGGAGACATTGACCGCCAGATCGGGATAGGTAAACCGCCGGTCCCCGGCATTTTTCGTTGGCGAGCCCAGCAGCGCCAGCATATCATCCTTTTTCATGCCAAGAAATACGCCGCGCACCGATTCATGATATTCCGGTTCCTTCGTGTTTCGGTAATAGTTCCCGTCCACCATGAGGAATTTGCGGTTGGGCGTCCAGGTGATATTCACATAGTGAGTTTTTTCACCGTTTTCATCCCTGACGCAAAAGTCAGCGTTACAGGCGAGAGCGCTCCCCCCGTAGCTGGTCACGCTGAGGATCTTTTTCCCGTTGAAGGAATCCCCGGCGGCGGAATAGGCTTCGTTGCCGTCCAGGTCGTACCAAACACCCTGGACGGCGGCGACGCCCTCCTGGAAACGATTGAAGGCCGGCATCGAAGCGAGTGCCGTCCCGCTTAAAGACAAAACGGCTGCGAGCGCGGCGAGGACGCGGAAAATATTTCGGATCGTCATGGAAGTCGCCTCCTTTGTCGTGTTGCCAAACGCCGCAACAGGGAACCGGGCGGCTTTTTTCCTTTACTCTACCCGCACGCCGGGGCAATGGGACGCGATATGGGAGAGCACGAAGTCGTATTGGGCGGGGGAGGCGTAAATCTGGTTGTGCTCGAAACCGGCCCGCACATGGATCAGGTCGTGGGAACGGTCCTGTACGATGCTTTTGACGTCGGTGAAATTCGACGCCTTCGAGTTCCGCCCGGAGTTCGCCATGCCCATGCCCGCCAGGGTCGGATTGCCGGTGAGCGCGCCCACGATAACGGCCACGTCGTTGATGCGATCCCCACGCTTTGCTTCTTTCGGCATTGCCATATGGACGATGAGGGTATCGTTCATGAAAAAGAGCATATTGTACTTCCCGCCGCTGATGGCGGCGAAGACGGCGTAGCCAATCAGCGAGAGCGCCGAGAACCCCACCGCGAGACCGCCGCCGAGAATCAGTATTTCCCCCGCATCGAAGCTGCCGTCCATGGCGGAGAGTCCCCCGATGAAAAGCGTGACGAGCAGCACGGCGATCAACATGACCTTCAGGACGGTGTAAAGAATCGACGGATTGCTCCAAAGGCTTTGCGAATAGGTCCAGCAAAGCGTACCGTCCTCGAGGCGCTCGATGCCTTCGGGCAAGGGACGGCCTCCCTCCCCCTGCATGGCCGGCTCTCGGGAGCCGACAGCGGGGGGCTCGTCCATTGGCTGCTGCGGCGTCATTTGCGGCGCGATCACTTCGCTTACGGGGGCGCCGCAGAGTGAGCAAAAGCGGGCCCCGTCGCTGATCCGGTTTCCGCAGTTTGAGCAAACCATATCCATTCCTCCCTGTCATTTTTGCGGCCGGTACTTCCGTGAAACAGCGGTTGCCACGCGACAATCGTTTTCCCGGAAAAGAGGGAACCTGTCTCTTATGTCGGCAAAGTCCGGAAGATATGTCTGTTTCATATATTCTTTTCCAAGGGTATTATTCCTTCTTTTGCCTTTCATTTTCCCCGATGTGATCGCTTTACCGTTGATGGATGGTTGCCATGCGTTGAGAGACGATGTACAATTTAAGGGAAAAAGGCCCGGACCGGAGGCGGGATTTTTGCCGGATTTCGAGCGATCTGCCGGACGGCAGGATGCAACGGCCTGTCAGGGAAAGGAGCGGGAGCCTCATGCTTACAAAGAAGATTCGCTTGCTCATCTGTGTATCGGTTTTGTCATTTTTCCTGGCGCCTCAAATCGCTTTAGCCAGGGACGTCTATGCCGGAACCGACAACGGAATAGATTACTGGCTTGTGGAAGAAACGATTGTCCTGGAGGAAGGTATCTACAGAGCGGATACAAAGGACTTGCGCGATGGAGCGCTTGATTCTGTCACGCATTGGGAGTTTGTCACCGACGGGCGCCATTGGTATTTTCTGCGATCAAAAAACGAACAACGGACGCAAACGGCCGGCAGTCCTGTCCATATCAAGCGAAGCGAGCTGGCGCAAACGATATTCAAGTATTGCGTGGACTTTATCAGGAACAGCCAATGATGTTTTATACCGAGAATCGCGCCCCTGCCGGAGGTGGCAGCCTGGCGGCCGGTGCCGCCGGCAGGGCGGTCGTGCCGATGCCGGCCCCCTGTTTTCCGAAGGCCACAAAGGCAAAAAGCAGGCGCTTTCCCGCTTCCGCCATCACGAAGCAAACCCCGCCCGCGCTGCATGAACGAAGCAGCGCGGGCGGGGTTTCGTCATGATGTCAGAGAACGACGGAAACCGCTGTTTGCGAATGCGCCGGATGTGATATACGCCGGGCGACGGAGGCAATCCGGCGGGTTTCCTTCCTCCGAAGCGCCGGCCGGTTTCTGTTCTATTGGACAGATTTTCCTGAATCATGTAAAGTAAAAGAGTCGTAAAAGAAGGCGACGAAAGGAAGCGGTAAATTTGGGGACAATTTCAATCCGTGACGCCAAAATATCGGACACAGAGCGGCTTTGGGAGATATACGGCTATTACGTCAGGAACACCGCCATTTCCTTTGATCTGGAACCGCCGACGATGGACGAATTCCGGCAGCGTATGGAAACGACCATGAAGCGATACCCTTATTTGGTCATTTTGTCCGACGGTGCCGTCGAGGGCTACGCCTGCGCCGGGCCTTTCAAAGGAAGGGCCGCCTATGACTGGTCCTGCGAGACGACCATATACCTCGCCCATGGCAGGCAAAAACGCGGAATGGGACGAATGCTGTATGAAGCCCTGGAACACGCCTTGTCCGATATGGGCATAACCAATTTGTATGCCTGTATCGGCTATCCGGAAAAACCGGATGAATATCTGACAAGAAACAGCGCGGATTTCCACGCGCACGTCGGATACGCAAAAACCGGGGTGTTTCACAACTGCGGGTATAAGTTCAATCGGTGGTATCACATGATTTGGATGGAAAAAATCATTGGCGCGCACGTGTCTGAACAACCGCCCGTCGTGAACTATCACGACGTACGTGACAGGAACGTTGCAAAGGGCAACCCCTTTTGATGATCCGATAGGGAGAGAAACAAGCATGGAACGAAGGACATTCCTTTTGGGGCTTTTGGGGGCTTTCGGTCTGGCGGCGGGCAGCGGGCTGTGTTTCACCCGTCAGCCGAAATTCGGGCGGCTGCCCTCGGGGGCGAGGCTGGCGCGGGTGCAGGCGTCGCCCCATTTCGTGAACGGGCGGTTCCAATGCCTGGAGCCGGTGGAGGTCATGGCGAAGGACGGCAGCCGCGTCGGTGCCATGCTGAAATTCCTGACACGGAGCAGCAAGGGGCTGGTGCCGGAGCAGCCGATGGTGTCGAAAAAGACGGAGATCGCGTCGCTTCGCCGTGAGGAGGACGTTCTCGTCTGGCTCGGCCATTCGTCGTACTATATGCAGCTCGGCGGCTGGCGCGTGCTCATCGACCCCGTATTCTCGGACTACGGCTCGCCGGTCTTTTTCGTGAACCGCGCCTTTCCCGGCAGCAACGTCTATTCAGCGGCGGATTTCCCCGCCGTTGACGTACTGGCGATCACTCACGACCATTGGGACCATCTCGACTACACCAGCGTCATGGCGCTGCGCCCGAAGGTGCGTCACGTCGTCTGCCCGCTGGGCGTCGGCGAATACTTCGAGCAATGGGGATTCGACCCGGCGATCCTGCACGAGGAGGACTGGGACACGGAAATTCCGCTGGCCAAGGATTTCTCGGTGCATATCCTGCCGTCCCAGCATTTTTCCGGGCGGTTCCTGACGCAGAATCCCACCGAGTGGGGCGCCTTCGCGTTCACGACGCCGAAGCGCCGGGTGTTCGTGAGCGGCGACGGCGGCTACGGCGCGCACTTCGCCGCCATCGGCAAACGCTTCGGCGGCTTCGACCTCGCCGTCATGGAAAACGGCCAGTACAACGAGCGCTGGCATAAAATCCATATGCTACCGCTGGAAACAGCGCAAGCGGCGGCGGACGTGGGGGCTCGCCAGGTCGTGGCCTCGCACAACGGAAAATTCGCGCTGGCGCTGCACCCGTGGCAGGAACCGTACGTCGAGATGGCGAAGCACAGCGCGGGACGGCCCTACGAATGGCTGACGCCGCGCATCGGCGAGACGGTCTTCATCGGCGGGCAAGGGCAGAAATTCCGGCATTGGTGGGAGGACATGAAATGACAGAGAAAACGAGCCGGGAGAACAATCCCGTCTTTAGCCGGCGAAGCATACGGAAATTCCTGGAGAAGGACGTACCGGCCGCCGCTATCGGGGAAATCCTCGAGGCGGGCCGCGCCGCGCCGTCGGCCAAGAACCGTCAGCCGTGGAAGTTCATCGTCTACGGCGGCAGGCCGAAACAGGCTCTGCTGCGCTGCATGGAGCAGGGGCTTTACCGGGAACGGCACGGCGAGCCGCTTCTGCCCAAATCCGCTTTCGGCCTTCCCGACGCGAGGCACACCCTTCGCGTCATGCGCCATGCCCCGGTCCTCATCATCGTCATGAACACGAACGGCAAAAACCCGTTCCTTCCCCTTGACGGCGATGACAGGATTGCCGAGATATGCGATACCCTGTCCATCGGCGCGGCCATCGAGAACATGCTGCTGACGGCGGAAAATTTGGGGCTGGGCACGCTCTGGATCGGCAATACCTGTTTTGCCTATACGGAAATGATGGAATGCCTCCGGACGGAAGGGCAGCTGGTCGGCGCCGTGGCGCTGGGATATGCCGATGAACATCCGGCGGCGCGACCGCGCAAGGAACTGCGCGAGATCGTGGAGTACCGGTGGGAAGAATGATTCGTCAGCCCGCTTCCGGTGGGAGTTTTCACGGGCAAGGAGGATTTTTCCGTTTCGTAGCGAATATCTCTTACAGAAAAATGTTTCACAGCGGCTGCCGGGAATGACCGGCGGCGGGGAGGGATTCATCATGTCAAACATCAAGCGTATCCTGGTGCCGGTGGACGGCTCCGTGAGCAGCGCCAAGGCCGTGGAGCAGGCGATTTACTTCGCCGGCCAGTGCGCCGCCGTCCTGGATTTCCTCTATGTCGCCAGCGACATCAACAAGGACATCCCCAGCGACCTCGTCTTTGACGAGATATGGAAGAAGCTGCCCGAGGGACAGGCGGCGGAAAAACACGTGGAGAACGGCAACGTGGCCAAGGCCATCGTCCGGGTGGCCGCCGGCGCCAAGGACGATCTCATTATCATGGGCAGCCGGGGCCTCGGCATCTTCCGCGGCGCCCTCATCGGCAGCGTCAGCCAGAAAGTCATGGAGGAGTCGCCGATCCCGGTCATGGTGGTGAAGTAGGCCGCAGTCACGGCCCAACGCGAATATCTGGCGACGGAGGTGGACGGAAATGAAACGGCTCAAAGGCAGGATTGCGGCCCTTTTGCTGGCGGGCAGCCTGTTGTTTACGCCGGTGTACTGTCAGGCTGAGACAGAGCCGCCGGAAGCGGCGGCGACAGAGATCGCGGCGCTTGAAACGGCGGCCGCGCACGAAATCGAAAGAAAGACGACGACGATTTATTACGGCGATATGGAGGCGGAGCACCGGGGCGAAATCGACCTCTTCTTCGTCGACGGCGCGACCGACGTTCCCTATATTTCCGTGGAAACCGCCCGGGATGTGCTGATCCGTATGGTCAGGGAGATGGGCGCCCCGAACTACGATCTGACGATGGAGACCAAAGGGGAACGGGTGATGCTGAGCCGGGAAACCTATTACCCGGTAGTCTTTGACTGCCAGGAGGACACCATCGCCTTCTGGGATTACGACGCTTTCATGAACCAGAATCCGAAGGCGACGCTGATGGATCTGGTGGGGTTTTCCGGCTTCAATGAAAAAGGCGAGGCGGAACTGTTCCAGAGAAGCGATACCTCTTTCGAGCGGTACGGCGAAGCCATCACCTTCCGGCCCGGGGATTACGGCATCGACATGTTCTGGCAGGAGGGGACGCATTATCTGCCGCTCCAGCTTTTCAGCGATATCCTGCTGGCGCAGAACGCCATGAACACGCTCTATAACGGCGAAGCCGTTTTCGTCCTGGTGGACGGAAACCTGAAGCCCTTTGAGGAAACGTATTACAACGTCCCGCAGCCGGCAAGGAGAAGCGAGACGCTGGCCGCGTTCAATTACAACGAGCTCTGCTTTGCTCTTGACGCGCTCTACGGCCTGAAGGAACAGCATACTATCAAGAATTTCGACATGATGTTCCTGCAGGCGGGATTGAAGGAACCGCTTTTGAGCCCGGACCCACAGGTGGCCGGGCAGGCGCTCTGCGACCTGACCTTCATGCACCTCGACGACCTGCACAGCGCCTTTGCCCATCGCTCCTACCGAATGAAAGAGAAGCCGCAGCGTCGCTATGGCACGTCGTGCCGACAAAGCCTCGCCGATATGGAGCGGTACGCGACCGCCCGGAAGAAACGCTATCCCGACGGCATCCCCGGGTATGAAGAGGTGGGGAACACCGCCTATATCACCTTCGACTCCTTTACCGTCGAGGGCGTGGACTATTACACGGAAAAAGCGGAGGATCATCTGACGGACACCATGGGGCTGATGATTCACGCGTTTTCCCGGATCACGCGGAAAGACAGCCCCATTGAGAACGTGGTGCTGGACCTTTCCAACAACGGGGGCGGCGCCGCGCCTGCCGCCGCTTACACCATCGGCATGTTTTTGGGCGAAGGCTCCATCAGTCTCACCAATCCCCTGACGGGGGCCCTGGTCACCCAGAATTTCAAGACCGACCTGAATCTGAACCGGCAGTTTGACGAAAGGGACAATCTGCTGAACTACAATCTCTTCTGCCTGACCTCGCCGAACAGTTTCTCCTGCGGCAATCTGGTGCCCAGCGTGCTGAAGAATTCCCACCGGGTCACGATTCTCGGGCAAACCTCGGGAGGCGGCGCCTGCGTGGTGCAGAACATGACGACTGCCGACGGCTGCGTATTCACCATATCGGGACCGTATCGCCTGGCCTATACGAAGAACGGCTCCTTCTACGACATCGACAAAGGCGTGACGCCGGATTTCGTTCTGCCGACGCCGGACCAGTTCTACAATCGGAAGCATCTGACAAAGTACATCAACGGCCTGCTGTGGAAATGACCGTTTTCCCGGCCAATGAACAAGGGGCTGCCGCACGTTTCGCAAAGTGCGGCAGCCCCCCCTTTTTTTTCGCGGCGACCGGGAAAGTGGCCGGGAACCGATCCCGGCGGAAGAAACGCGGTACCCGGCAGGATTTTCCCCGCGTTTGTCGAAGTATTATAAGATTATAATGAAATTTCTTTTTTCCGAAAACGGGGGATGCGTTTATGCGCGGGAAGATCATAGAGGGCGCGGCCGTTGTCTGCCTCATGGCGGCGCTGCTGGCGGGCTGCGGGGAAGAAAAGAATACGGCGGCGCTGCCGCCGATGGTGAAATATCAGCGGGTCACCAACGGCGCCGGCCAGATGGGGACGGTGTACGCCGGGACGGTGCGGGGGCGCTACGAGACAAATTTGGCCTTCCAGGTGGGCGGGCAGATCCTGTCCCGAAGGGCGCAGCTCGGCGACCGGGTGAAAGCGGGACAGGTGCTGATGACCATTGACCCCAAGGACATCGCGCAGAAGGCCCAGCAGGGCGACGCCCAGGTGGTGGAGGCCCAGGCGCAGCTCAAGCTGGCGGAGATGAACCTCGCCCGCTACCGCGAGCTTTACGCGGCGGCGGCGATTCCCGCGGCCATGCTCGACCAGTACCAGGCGGCGTACGACCGGGCCCTGGCCGCCTGTCAGAACGCCGAGGCTCTGGCGACGCAGGGGCACAACGCCCTTTCCTATACGGAGCTTACCGCCGGCGCCGACGGCGTGATCTCGGCGGTGACCGCCGAGGCGGGCCAGGTGGTGGCGGCGGGGCAGACGGTGATGACGCTGGTCCAGACGGAGGAGCTGGAAGTCGAAATCAACGTGCCGGAAAACCGTCTGACCGAGGTGCCGGTGGGGCGGTCCGCCCAGGTGTCTTTCTGGGCGCTGGGCCAGACGGCGGCGGGCGGCGTCGTCCGCGAAGTAGCGCCGATGGCCGACAACGTGGCCCGGACGTACCGCATCCGGGTTTCGCTGCCGGCCCCGCCGGCGGGCATGGAACTGGGCATGACGGCCAGCGTGGCCCTGCCGGAGGAAGGCAGCACCCGGCGCGGTGCCGTGCTGCCCCTTTCCGCCATTTACCAGACGGGCGACACGCCTAAAGTCTGGGTTGTAACCAAAGAAAACAGGGTCACGCTGAAACCGGTCACCGTGGAGAGCTTCCGCGCCAATGAAGTCTGGGTCAGCGGTCTCGATGAAGGGGAGACCGTGGTGACCGCCGGCGTCCAAAAGCTGCATGAGGGCGACGAGGTGCGTCTGGGACCGGAGGCGAGCCGTCCATGAAGAACCTGACGGAAGTATCGCTGCACCACAAGGGGCTGGCCTGGTACTTCATCATTGTGGTCTTCCTGGCGGGTTTTCTCGCCTATTTCCGGCTGGGCCGCATGGAGGACCCGTCCTTTACCATCCGCCAGATGGTGGTGACCGCCGCCTGGCCGGGGGCGACGGCGGAGCAGATGGAGCAGCAGGTCACGGACAAGCTGGAGAAGCGGTTCCAGGACGTGCCCGGCATCGACTACATCAACAGCTGCACCCGGGCGGGCTCGACCATCATCTACATCACGCTGCGGGATGACGTCAACCGCGCGGATATCCGCCCGACCTGGCGCGACCTCCGGAACTTCGGCGAGGACGTGAAGGCGCGGCTCCCCGAGGGCGTGTACGGCCCTTACTACAACGATCGTTTTGACGACGTGTACGGCTCCATTTACGCCGTAACCGGCGACGGCTATTCCTACGAGGAACTGCGGCAGAGCGCCGACCGGGCCCGGCGGTTGATCCTGCGGGTTCCCAGCGTGCAGAAGGTCGAGCTGCTGGGCGTGCAGGAGGAAAAGGTCTATATCGAAATCGAGAAATCGAAGCTGTCGGCGCTGGGCATCCCGCCCACGGCCATCGCGGCGGCGGTCAAGACGCAGAACCAGATCGCCCCGTCGGCGATGCTGGAAACGGAGACGGACAACGTATTCCTGCGGGTGACCGGCACCTTCTCCGACGTCGAGGCCATCCGGGAAACGCCGGTGAGCGCCGGGGGCCGCATCTTCCGCCTCGGCGACATCGCCGCCGTGGAGCGGCGCTACGCCGATCCCGGGGAGACGAAGATGTACTTCAACGGGCAGCCGGCGGTGGGCATCGCCGTGTCGATGGAGCCGGGCGGCAACGTGCTGCAGCTCGGCGAAGACCTGAACCGGCTCATCGCCAGGATCCGGGCGGAGGAGCCGGCGGGCCTCGAAATCAACCGCGTCTCCGATCAGCCGGCGGTGGTCGAGGAATCCATCGGCGACTTCGTGAGCTCGCTGCGGGAGGCGGTCTTCATCGTCCTCCTGGTGAATTTCCTGAGTCTCGGCGTCCGCACCGGCATGGTGGTGGCGGGCTGCATCCCGCTGGTGCTGGCGGGGACGCTCTGCGTCATGTACGCCCTGGGCATCGACCTCCACAAAGTTTCTCTGGGGGCCCTCATCATCTCTCTGGGGCTGTTGGTGGACGACGCCATCATCGCCGTGGAAATGATGAGCGTCAAGCTGGAGGAGGGCATGGACCGCTTCCACGCGGCCTGCCACGCCTTCAACGTCACGGCGATCCCGATGCTCACCGGAACGCTCATCACCTGCTCCGGCTTCATCCCGGTCGCCTTCTCCGTGGGCGACGCCGCCGAGTTCTGCGAATCGCTGTTTCCGGTGGTAGCCAGCGCTCTCCTGATTTCCTGGGTCGTCTCCGTCATGGTGGCGCCGCTTTTCGGCACCTATCTGATCCGGGTCCGGAAACCGGAGGGTGGGGACGGCGCGCCGGTCGTTCTCTATCAGACGCCCTTCTATCAGCTTTTCCGCCGGCTGCTGGGCTGGTTCCTGCGTCACCGGGGACTGGTGCTGATCGGGACGGCGGCCTGCTTCGCCGTTTCCGTATTCCTGCTGCGATTCGTCAAGCAGGAATTCTTCCCGCCGTCGCTGCGGCCGGAAATCCTCATTGAGATGCGACTGCCCGAAGGTTCGTCGAAAAAGGCCACAGACGCCGAGGCGGCCCGCTTCGCCGCCTTCCTCGACGAGCGGATGGACGAGATCGACAACTACTCCTATTACGTCGGCGACGGCGCGCCGCGCTTCGTGCTGACGAAGAACCCGCTGACGCCGGCACCGAACATCGCCCAGTTCGTCATCGTGGCCAGGGACGTCAAAACCCGCAAGGAACTCACGGCCGAGGTCCGCCGGGAACTGGCGGACGCCTTCCCCAACGTCCGGGTGAACCTCCAGCTCATCCAGACAGGGCCGCCGGCGGATTATCCGGTCATGCTCCGGGTGGCCGGCGAGGATAAGGACCGGGTGCGGGAATTGGCCGCCGAAGTCGCGGGCCGGTTGCTGACGGACGACAACTACACCGACGTCCATCTCGACTGGAACGAGAAATCGAAGGCACTGCGCCTGGAGCTCGACCAGGACAAGCTGCGGGCCATGGGAATTTCCAGCCAGGAGCTGGCCCAGACGCTCTATACGGAAATCTCCGGCGCCAACGTGGCGGAATACTACCGCGGCGACCGTACCATCGGCATCCAGCTCCGCCTGCCGGAACAGGACCGCGGCGACCTCGAGACGCTGAAGGAACTGCCGGTCTATCTCGGCGCCAAGGGCTACGTGCCCCTGGCGCAAATCGCGAAAATCTCCTATGAGGCGGAAAACGGCGTAATTTGGCGGCGGGACCTCAATCCCACCGTCACCGTCCAGGCGAACATCCTGCGGGGCACCGGCGACGACGCCGCGAAAAAGGCCCTGACCATGATCGCGGACCTCCGCGACGACCTGCCGCTGGGCTATACCATCGAACCGGGCGGTTCACTGGAGGACAGCGCCAAGTCGATGGAGGACCTCATGGTCCCCATGCCGGGCATGGTGCTGGTCATCATGACGTTGCTGATGATCCAGCTCGGCAACGGCAAGGATATGCTGCTGACAATTCTCACGGTACCGCTCTGCATCATCGGCATTTCCGCCGGCATGCTGCTGACCGGAGCCGCCATGGGCTTCGTGGCGATTCTCGGCATCCTCTCGCTCTCGGGCATGATCATCCGCAACACCGTCGTCCTCATCGACCAGATCCGCCAGCACCTGGCGGAGGGCGAGAATCCCTGGGACGCGGTGGTGGATTCGGCCATCATGCGCTCGCGGCCCATCATGCTGACGGCGGCCACCACCATCCTCAGCATGTTGCCGATGATGCCCAATCCCTTCTGGCAGCCCATGGCGGTCGCCATTGCCAGCGGTCTCCTGGTGGCGACCGTCCTGACGCTCCTGATCTTCCCCTCCATGTACGCGGCAATGTACCACATCGAAGAGCCGGAGAAAGAATAGGCAAAGCGGCGGAAGGGGATTGCCAAAATTCATAAAGGAAAGGAACAATTCCCCATGAAAAAATGATGATGCCAACCTCGCAGGATTCCCTAGAGCTATCTGTATTATCCTATTTTTCACATTTCCAGGCAATGGGATGTTCCAGAATGTCACCTAAATTTAAGGAAGCGATTTCAAACGGAGCCCCGAACGGGATTTTGGTGCCCCATATCATTGATGCGTTGAAAGGCGGCAAAGCACGGCGCAAAAAGAGTTGAATCACGGAAGGAAACGCCGATGCCTTGTCCCCTGACCGTCTTTCCCCGGCCGCGCTTTCCCGGAGCGGACGCATTTCCCTTCGGGCGCGGTCGGTTTCTTTTTTGCTCCGGGTATGATATAATATCGAGAAAATTTTTTTGTGGAGCGAAGAACTATCTTGACTGAACATATCGGAAAACAGGTGCCGGAGAAAACGGCGTTTCTCGGGGTTTACGGCTGCCAGATGAACCTGGCCGACGCCGAGCGCATGGCGGGCCAGTTGGAAGAACTGGGCTACCGTCGGACGGAGGACATGGCGGCGGCGGATCTCATTCTGCTCGTCACCTGCTGCGTGCGGGAGACGGCGGAGGACAAGGTTTACGGCAAGATTGGCGAGATCAAGGGGCTGAAGCGCCAGCGGCCGTCGCTGCTGTTCGGCGTGGCCGGCTGCATGGCGCAAAAGGAAGGGGACGCCCTGATCAAACGGGCGCCCCATATCGATTTCGTGCTGGGGACCGGCCGAAGCGGCGAACTCGGTCGCGTCGTCCGGGATCTGGAGGCGGAGCGGGGGCGGCCGGTGGTCGATACGCAAAGCGTCACCGGCCCCATTGCCGAGAACTGCCCCGTCGCCCGGCGGAGCCATCTTTCCGCCTGGGTACCGGTGATGTACGGCTGCGACAATTTCTGCACTTACTGCATCGTTCCCTACGTCCGGGGCCGGGAGCGGAGCCGCCGGCCGGAGGACATCCGGCGTGAGGTACAGGAAGCGGCGGCGCAAGGCTATAAGGAAATCACGCTGCTGGGGCAGAACGTCAACTCCTACGGCAAGGATCACAAGCTGGCGGATTTCGCCGACCTGCTGCGGTTGGCGGACGAGGTAACGGGCATCGAGCGGGTGCGCTTTATGACCTCCCACCCCAAAGACCTCAGCCAGCGCGTCATCGGGGCGGTACGGGACGGCCGCCATATCTGCGGGCATTTCCATCTGCCGGTGCAGCACGGCAGCGACCGTATGCTCAAAGCCATGAAACGGGGCTATACGGCGGCGGCGTACCAAGCGCTGGTGGAGAAAATCCGCGCCGCCGTGCCGGGAGCGAGTCTCACCACCGACCTCATCGTGGGCTTTCCGGGGGAGACGGAGCAGGACTTTGGGGCGTTGCTGAATCTCGTGCGGGAGGTCCGCTTTGACGCCGCTTACACCTTCCTCTACTCCCCGCGGTCGGGAACGCCGGCGGCCAAAATGGACGGGCAGGTGGCGGACGAGGTCAAGCGTGACCGTCTGCACCGCCTCATGGCCGTGCAGGACGAAATCAGCCGCGCCATCAATGACCGGCTTCAAGGGCAGGCCGTCGAGGTGCTGGTGGAAGGGCCGAGCCAGAACGACCCGGCGGTCTGGACGGGGCGCACCCGTACCGGCAAAATTGTCCTCTGGCCCCACGAAGCGGAAACCGTGGGCGATTTGGTCAGCGTCCGGGTGGCCGAGCCCCAGACCTGGGTACTCAAAGGCGTATTGGAACAGGGCGCTTGAAGCCCTGTTCTTTCTTATGGAGACGTGATACGATGAAGAAACAAGAAATGAAGCCGGCGGCCGACGGGCAGGAACTCACGCCGATGATGAAACAGTACCGGGCGACGAAGGCGCAGCATCCCGGCGCCATCCTGTTCTTCCGGCTCGGCGATTTCTACGAGATGTTCTTTGACGATGCCCGGCTGGTCTCGAAGGAGCTGGGGCTCACGCTGACGAGCCGCAGCGGCGACGTGGGGAACGCGCCCATGTGCGGCGTCCCGTATCACGCGGTGGACAGCTATATCGCCAGGCTCATCGCCAAGGGCTACAAGGTGGCCATCGCCGAGCAGATCGGCGATCCGAAGGCGCCGGGACTCACAAAGCGCGAGGTCATAAAGGTCGTGACGCCGGGCACGGTGCTTTCGGAGAACGCACTGCCGAAGGAGCAGAACAACTACATCGCCCTGCTGGCCGAGGGAGAGGACGCCATCGCCCTGGCGGGGGCGGACATCTCCACCGGCGAGTGCTTCTACGGCGTCTATCAGGGTGGCGACCGCCAGGCGATGCTTTTCGACGAACTCTACCGGCTGATGATGCCGGAGTTGCTCACGATGGGACCGCTAACCTTTGACGAGGATCTGCGTCAGTTCGCGGCGCAGCGTCTCGGTCCCTGCGCCTTCACGGCGGCCGGGCCTTCCGCCCGCGTAAACGAGCGTTTGACTCAGCACTTCGCGCCGGAGAGCCAGCCGAAGGAAGCCCTGGCCCGGGGCGCGGTGGCGGCGCTTCTCGACTATCTCCACGAAACGGTCCGCACCGACCTCAGCCATCTGAACCGGCTGACACGCCTCAACGCCGCCGCGAACCTGGTGGTGGACGTCTATACGCTGCGAAACCTCGAGATTACCCGCAACCTGCGGGACGGCAGCCGGAAGAATACCCTGCTGGACGTGCTGGACTTCACCCGGACGGCCATGGGCGGGCGGCTGCTGCGGCGCTGGCTGGAGTCCCCGCTGCTGTCGATTCCCGAGATTGACCGACGACTCGACGCCGTGGCGGAGCTCGTCGAGGACTTCGCGCGACGTGAGGACCTGCGCGAGGCCCTGAAGAACGTCTATGACTTCGAGCGCCTGGTGACGCGCCTGGAAGTCGGCGCCGCCAACGCCCGCGATCTCATCGCTCTCAAGACCTCCTTCGAGGCGCTGCCGGTCATCCGGACGGCGCTGGACGGAGCGGCGGCTTTCCTGCTGGCCAACGGCCGGGAAAACGTCCTCCTTTTCGACGACCTGGCGGCGTTGCTCGACCGGGCCATCGTGGAGACGCCGGGCTTTTCTGTCCGGGAGGGCGGCATCATCCGGGAAGGCTACAATGCCGAACTCGACGAGTACCGTCGTATCGCCCGCGACAGCAAGCAGATGCTGCAGGAAATCGAGGAGCGGGAGAAAACGCGCACCGGCATCAAGGCGCTGAAGATCGGCTACAACAAGGTCTTCGGCTACTACATCGAGGTCCGCAACAGCAGCCGCGATCTGGTGCCGGCCGATTACGTCCGCAAGCAGACGCTGGCCAACGCCGAGCGCTATATCACGCAGGAACTCAAGGAGTTCGAGACGAAGATCCTGGGGGCCGAGGAAAAGAGCGTCCAGCTGGAGTACAACCTTTTCCTGGAAGTCCGGGATATCGTGATGCAGGATCTCACGGACATCCAGCGGACGGCGCGGGAAATCGCCGTGGTGGACGTGCTGGCGGGGCTGGCGGAGGCTGCCGCGTCCTATAACTACGTGCGCCCCCGGCTGAAGAACTCGGGCGAAATCGTCATCCGGGACGGCCGCCATCCGCTGGTGGAGCGCATCCTGACGCAGGAGATGTTCGTCCCCAACGACACCGAACTCAACCACAACGACAGCGAAATCATGCTGATCACCGGGCCGAACATGGCCGGCAAGTCCACCTATATGCGCCAGACGGCGCTGCTCACGCTGATGGCCCAGGCCGGGAGCTTCGTGCCGGCGCGGGAGGCGTCCATCTCGCCGGTGGACCGCATCTTCACCCGCATCGGGGCCAGCGACGATCTTGTCAGCGGCCAGAGCACCTTCATGGTGGAGATGAACGAGGTGGCGCAGATATTGAAATACGCCACGAAGAACAGCCTGGTCATCCTCGACGAGATCGGCCGCGGCACCAGCACCTTCGACGGCATGAGCATCGCCCGGGCGGTGGTGGAGCACATCCGCGACCGCATCCACGCCAAGACCATGTTCGCCACCCATTATCACGAACTCACCGACCTGGAGGGCGGCCCGGTGAAGAATTGCTGCGTCGCCGTCAAGGAACACGGCAGCAAGGTGGTATTCCTGCGGCGCATCATCGCCGGCAGCGCCGATAAATCCTACGGCATCCACGTGGCGCGGCTGGCGGGCCTGCCGAATGCCGTGACGCAGCGGGCGCAGGCCATCCTCGAAGCGATGGAGGAAGCGCCCGCTCCCGTCGCGCCCCCCAAAGCGTCTCCCGCCCCGGAAAAGGCAGCGCCGGCGGGCATGACGTCGCTGTTCGGCCATTCGCTGAGCGACGAGATCCTGTCCCTGGACGTGATGACGATGACGCCGCTGGAGGCGCTGAACGAGCTTTACAAACTGCAGAAGCAGGCAAAGGAGGAGGCGGGCAAGGCATGAGCAGCATCCATGTACTCGATATCGCCACGGTCAACAAGATCGCGGCCGGCGAGGTGGTAGAGCGCCCCGCCTCCGTCATCAAGGAACTCGTCGAGAATTCCCTTGACGCCGGCGCCCGGCACATCGAAGTCGAGATCATGGCCGGCGGCACGAGCCTCATGCGAGTGACCGACGACGGCTGCGGCATGAGCCGGGAGGACGCGGCCCTGGCCCTGGAGCGCCATGCCACCAGCAAGATCGCCGCCGCCGACGATCTCCTCGACCTCGCTACCCTGGGCTTCCGCGGCGAAGCTCTGCCCACCATCGCCTCCGTCTCCCGCTTTTCGCTGGTGACGCGCCGCGAAGGAGAAGAACTGGGCACGAAGATGGCCGTCACCGGCGGCGAGAAAGCCCCCGCCGAAGACACCGGCTGCCGTCTCGGCACCACGATCAAAGTGGAAGATCTCTTTTTCAACACGCCGGCCCGGAAGAAATTCATGAAGACCGTCCACACCGAGGGCGGCCGGATCAGCGACTGCGTGACGAAGCAGGCTCTGGCCAATCCGAACGTGGCTTTCCGCTTCATCAACAGCAACAAGACGGTACTTTCCACGCCGGGCGCCGGCGGGCTCAAAGCCGCCATCCGCAGCATTTACGGCGGCGCGGTGGAGGAGTCCCTGCTGCCGCTTTCCTTCCATGACGAAGAAATCGAGATTGAAGGCTTCCTGACGAAGCCCTCGATGCTCCGCAGCAGCCGCGCCTGGCAAACTTTTATCGTCAACGGCCGGCTCATCGAGAGCCCCGCCATCGCCAAAGCCGTCGAGAACGCCTATCACTCCCTGCTGCCCAAGACCGGGTTCCCGCTGGCGGTCGTCGTCATCAAGGTACCGCCGCGCAGCGTGGACATCAATGTTCACCCTCGCAAGACCGAAATCAAATTCGAAGACGAAGGGCGCGTCTTCAGGGCCGTCTATAAAGCGGTCGTTGACGCCATCCGGCCGGCCGGCCAACGTCTGGAGGACGTCGCCGGAGCCGGCTCCGTCGCCGTGCCCCCGCCATACAAGTCGGCGGAACCGCAGCCACGCCCCATCACCCCCGCTGCCACGTTACCTCTGTTCCCGTCGCCCAAGGCCGCGCCGTCCCGTGCCTCCTTTGCCGCCGCTCCCGCGGAAAACCGCCGGGCCGCTGCGGAAAGCGCCTATGCCACCGGGGGGGAAATGGCGCAGTTCGCGGCCGCGCAGGCAGCCATTCAGCAGGAAAAATCCGTCTCCGCCCCCACTCCACCGCCGGCGCCCGCCGGGCAGATTTCGGAGCCGCCGGCGGCTTACGGCCGGACGACAGAAGACAATCCGGATATGGTTCCCATCGGGCAGGTGGCCCGGTGCTACATCGTGGCCCAGGACAGGGACACCCTCTACATCGTGGATCAGCACGCCGCCCATGAGCGCATCCTTTACGACCGCTTCGCCGCCCGGGCGGACGAGATTCCCTCCCAGCAACTTCTCGTCCATCTCTTCCTCGATTTCAGCCCGCAGGAGGCGGCGCTGCTCGAAAGCCACCAGGCGCTTTTCTTCAGTCTGGGCTTCGACCTCGAGGCCAGCGGCCCGGCCCAGGTGCGCCTGAAATCCGTTCCCGCCGATATCCCGGTAAGCGAGGCAGAAGACATTCTGCGCGAAATCCTGACGTCCCTTGCCGACCAGCACGACCTCTCGGCGGCGGAAATCCGCCATACCTGCCTCGCCATGACCGCCTGCAAGGCGGCCATCAAGCGCGGCGACGAATTGAACCTGCGTCAGATGCAGATCCTGCTCGACGAACTGCGGACCACCGCCCGCCCTTATACCTGCCCCCACGGACGTCCCACCATCCTGCGCTTTTCCGGCAGCGATCTGGCGAAGATGTTCAAGCGGACGTGACGCCATGGGACACGCCATCGTCACCACCGGCGCCAAAGGCGGCGACGCCAATATCCGGCTGGCCCGGGAGGTCGCGGCGCACCTCCGCCTTCCTTACGTTCCCCGGGGACGTGCCTCGCTGACGCTTCTCTGCCAGCAGCATGATGCCAGTGCGGCACTCGTGGCGAAAAGCGGGACGCTAATCCTCCACACGACGGCAGGCGATTTGTTCTTCCACCCCAGCATGGCGCACCTGCGCCTCAAGAACCTGCGGCAGGGGAAGCCGGACCATCTGGTGGAGGCGCTGGCCCTCGCACCGGGAGCGGCGGTTCTCGACTGCACGCTGGGACTCGGCTCCGACGCCATCGTGGCCGCCGCCGTCACCGGCGAAACGGGGTGCGTCACGGGTCTGGAGGCGAGCCCGCTGATTTACGCGGTCGTTCGCTGCGGCCTCGCCCGCTTCACCGCGGACAGCCCCGCTGTCTGTCAGGCGATGCGCCGCGTCCGGGCCGTGTGGACGGACTACCACACCTACCTCGCCGCCCGGCCGGACAAATCCGTGGACGCCGTCTATTTCGATCCCATGTTCCGCCACCCCTTTTTCGAAAGCGCCAGCATGAACCCGTTGCGGGCCGCGGCCGACTCCCGGCCTGTCAGCGCGGCGGCGGTAACCGAAGCCTGCCGGGTTGCCCGCCGCCGTGTCGTTCTGAAGGAGTCCAGCCACAGCACGGAATTTTCCCGGCTGGGCTTCTCGTCCTTCACCGGCGGCCGCTACAGCAAAATCCGTTACGGCGTCATCTCGCTGTAGCATCTCCGCGACGGCGGTGCGAGCCGTCGTCTGTCGCATCCAACCCCGCCCCCGGGCGGGGGAATCTTTTTTCCTGCGGCATAAAAGACTTTACAATCTTCGCTTCCCCGCGATATAATATATAAGATATGTGCACGGCACGGCGGTGCCCCGGCACAGTTCCGGGCGGCACGCCGGCGAACGGTTTTATTTTCCCCTGGTCATTTGGAACGGTTCGGAACGGTAAGACCAAACAGAATTCATCGGAGGTGTTTTTTTGTCCAAAGGTACACAAAAACTGCAGATCATTCCCCTCGGCGGCCTGGGCGAGATCGGCAAGAACATGACCGTCGTCCGCGTGGACGACGATATCCTGCTGATCGACGCCGGGCTGATGTTTCCCGAGGAGGATATGCTGGGCATTGACCTGGTCATCCCGGATATCTCCTACCTGCTGGAGAACCGGGACAAGCTCCGGGCCATCGTCCTGACGCACGGGCACGAGGACCATATCGGTTCGCTGCCTTACGTTCTTCGCGAGTTCACCAACGTTCCCGTATACGGGACAAAGCTCACGCTGGGCATCCTGTCCGGCCGGCTGAAGGAAGGCGGCGTGAACGCTACCGGGCTGCACGCGGTCGATCCCGGTGACGTCATCACCGCCGGCTGCTTCAGCGTCGGCTTCATCCGCGTCAACCACAGCATTCCCGACGCCGTGGGGCTCTCCATCAAGACCCCGGTGGGCATGATCGTCCACACGGGCGACTTCAAGCTCGACTACACACCGGTGGACGGGAAGATGACGGACTTCCGCCGCTTCTCCGACCTCGGCAACAAGGGTGTCCTGCTGCTCCTGGCGGACAGCACCAACGCCGAGCGTGAAGGCCATACTCCCAGCGAGAGCACGGTGGGACTCGCCTTCGACAAGGCGTTCCACAACGCCAAGCAGCGCATCATCGTCGCCACTTTCTCCTCGAACGTCCATCGCATCCAGCAGGTCATCACCACGGCCGCCCGTTACGGCCGCAAGGTGGCGATCCTGGGACGCAGCATGGTCAACGTCGTCACCATCTCCCGGGAACTCGGCTATATCGAAGCCCCCGAGGGCACCTTGATCGGCATCGAGGAAATCCATAACTACCAAGGCTCTGATATCGTCATCATCACCACCGGCAGTCAGGGCGAGCCCATGTCCGCCCTGACGCGCATGGCTACCGGCGAACACCGCCAGGTCGAGATCGTCCCCGGCGATACGGTCATCATTTCCGCCACGCCCATCCCCGGCAACGAGAAGCTCGTCTCCCGCACCATCGACAAGCTGCTGAAGCTGGGGGCGCAGGTGATATACGGCCGTGCCGAGGGCATCCACGTTTCCGGCCACGCCAGCCAGGAAGAGATCAAACTCATCCACAACCTGGTCCGGCCGAAGTTCTTCATCCCCGTCCACGGCGAATACCGCCATCTGGTCAAGCACGCGAAGATCGCCCAGGAACTCGGGATGCCGAAGGAAAATATCTTCATCAGCGAAAACGGCCAGATCCTGGAATTCACCCGGGACGAGGGAACCGTCGCCGGCAAGATCACCGCCGGTCCGGTACTGGTGGACGGCCTTGGCGTCGGCGATGTCGGCAACATCGTCCTGCGCGACCGACGGCAGCTTTCCCAGGACGGCATCCTCATCATCGTGCTGACCATGGACAAGGCCTCCGGCCAGGTCGTGGCCGGCCCCGACATCGTCTCCCGCGGCTTTGTCTATGTACGGGAGTCCGAGGAACTCATGGACGAGTGCCGGGATCGCGTCGAGCAGGCATTGGCCCGCTGTCTTGAAGGCAAGGTCCCGGAGTGGTCCGCCATCAAATCCAGCGCCCGTGACGCGCTGAGCCGCTATCTCTACGAAAAAACGAAACGCCGGCCGATGCTCCTGCCGGTCATCATGGAGGGATAAAGAGAAAAAAGGGGCACCGCAATGTTGGATGCGGTGCCCC
>JAEEGN010000074.1 GCA_016280345.1 Selenomonadaceae bacterium
CTTTGATCCTCGTCATCACGAAGTGCCTCACCGAGAAACAGGCTTATGCTGGTATCGACTGGGTCACGATTTTCCTGTTCGCAGGCATGATGCCTGTGTCGACGGCTATGGACAAGACGGGCGCTGGCAAACTGGTTGCTGACGCTGCTGTTGGTCTGATGGGCGGCTCCCCGAGCCCGCTGGTCGTTACGGCCATCCTGTTCGTCCTGTCCTGCGGCTTGACGCAGTTCATGTCCAACACCGCATCTGCGGCTCTGCTCTGCCCGATTGGTATCTCCATCGCGCAGAACATCGGTGCTGATCCGCACGCCGTTTTGATGGCTATCGCCGTCGCTGCGTCCTGCGCGTTCGCTACGCCGGTCGGCACGCCGCCGAATACGTTGGTTCTTGGTCCCGGCGGATACAAGTTCTTTGACTATGTCAAGGCTGGTGTTCCTCTGGTCCTCGTTTCCTTCGTTGTGTCCCTGATCGTTATTCCTATCGTCTGGCCGTTCTTCCCCTGATGGGCTGACAGCTTGAACATTAGGATAAGAAAAGCCCCTGCTCCGGCAGGGGCTTTTTATATGGCTTGACGCGATTTTGAAAAGTAGTATAATAATCCCTGCAAGTGAGAGCCGACGACGAAGCGTCGGCTCTCCTGACGTTTTTTGTACCATATTTCCTCGAAAGGAAGCGTTATCCCCCATGGAACTCATTTCTCTGTCTCTGTTGTTTCTCGCTATCATCCTCGGCTTTTTGCGCCACATGAACACGGGGCTGCTGTCCATCGCTTTTGCGTTGGTGCTGGGACGGATCGCGGGGATTCCGGACAAGGCTGTGATTGCGGGTTTCAACTATTCACTGTTCTTGATTTTGCTGGGCGTCACATATCTGTTCAGTATCGCGCAGCTTAACGGTTCGCTGGCGCTGCTGGCGGAAAAGGTAGTCGCCCTGACCGGGCGTCATACGGCCTTCGTGCCTATCGTCATCTATCTTTTCTCCACGGTGCTTTCGGCGCTGGGGCCCGGTACGGTGCCGACCATTGCCATCATGATGGTGTTCTCGATGACGCTGGCCGCGGAAATGAAGATTTCGCCGGTCATGCTGGCAGCTCTTGTGGTGCTGGGGGCGTCGGGAGGAGGAGTTTCCCCGCTGGCGGCGACGGGCATCATCGGGAAAAACCTTTGCGAGCAGATCGGGCTTTCCGGCGTCGAGGCACCCTTCCTGATCAATGGCGTATTGTCCATGACTGTCTATGCGGTTGTCGTTTATGTTGTGTTAGGCGGCTGGCGTTTGCAGTCCGAACGAATCATCAATCTTTCCGAGCTTCCGAGATTTAATGTCAAGCAGAGAGTAACGCTTATAGGCATTGCAATCATGGTAGTGCTGGTGATGTTCTTTCATTTCAACGTGGGGCTGGCGAGTTTTGCGGTCGCTGCCCTCCTCTCGCTGATGAAGGTGACGGACGAGGGGGAGGCGCTGAAAAATGTGCCGTGGGGAACGCTGCTTTTGATTGGCGGCGTCAGCGTATTGATGAATCTGATCATCAAGCTGGGCGGCATCGAGCTTTTGTCCGATACATTGGCTTCGATTATGACCCCAGCGACGGCAACGGCGATCATGGGCGTCACCGCCGGATGTATGTCCTGGTGCAGCTCCACCTCGGGCGTTGTGATGCCGACGCTGATTCCGGCCATTCCTGAGCTTTTTGCCGAACTCGGCGGCGGCTTTGATGAAATCGAGATGGCGACTTCCATTTCGATGATTTCCCATTGCGCCGGAATCAGTCCGCTTTCCACGGGCGGCGGGCTGGCGTTGGCGGCCTATTCATCGGCGGCGAAGGCTTCTGTGCCGGAGCAGCACCGTCTGTTCGTACGCCTCTTCGTTGTTTCCGCCTGCGGCGTCTTGATTCTTTCCTTCTGTTCCTATCTTGGCCTGTTCCATTGGTTGCTGTAAGACAAACGAAAGCCCCCGCTGCGGCGGGGGCTTTTTTGTGTATGGAAGACGATGCTTTGGGACACTGGCAAATTATTGTGATCCATACCCGCCCGTGTCCCGAGGCATCCGTTTTACGGGGGGCGGCGACTTTATAGATATGATGAGGCGGTCCTTCACATGGTTCATATCCGGTCCAGCAGGTCTGCCTGTTGTGTCCGTACCAGGAACAGAGGCACATACTCGATGAGCACGTTGGCCGTTTCCAGCCCCAGCCATTTGCTCGGGTTGCCGGCGAGGCGGCGGATAAAGTATTTCGCATGGAGCAGCAGGCTGTCCTTGGCGTCGATGTCTCCTTCCTGCGGTATCATTTTCCGGATCATGCAGAATCTGAAGGAGCCCACGGGGGCAGGTCCGTAAATCGAGTGCCGCCGGTTCTGCTTCGGCAATTCACCCGATTCGAGCAGGTCCTTCACGATCTGCCGGAGATAGATGTTGACGCTCGGCTTCACTTTGAATCCGAGATAGAGATGGACGCGGAAGATGTAGTCTGTTCCGAAGGTCTCTACTTTGTACCGCTTTTCCTTCGGGTCGCTGGTCACGTTGACGCTGATGAACCAATAGGCGTCCGCCCGTTTCGGGTCCTTGTCCAAGATTGAGTACAGGATATCTCGGTCGATGAATTCGGAGTCGTCCCCCTTGACCATAAATATCATGTTGTTGGCGCACATCGGAATCGTGTCGTCGTTCTGCAGGGCCTTGATGGCGCCCAGATATTCGCGCATTTTCAGGAAGGTGTTCTGGGTCTGCTCGATTTGTGTGCCGCGATACCAGGCCACCATGATGAATAGGATCGCTACGGAGATGATGATGGCGACATAACCGCCGATCACAAATTTTCCGAGGCTTGACACGAAGAATACGCCTTCCAGCGCAAAGAATATCAGGGCGAACAGGACCGCGGCTAGCCGGTGCTTGTGGAGTTTCCCGATATAGACGCAGAACAGGACCGTCATCATCAGCATACTGATGGTGATTGCAAGGCCGTAGGCGTTTTCCATTCGGGACCCGCTTTGGAAATAGAGGATGACGAGGACGCACAAAATCCAGAGGACGTTGTTGATGAAGGGGATGTAAATCTGTCCTTTGGTGTCTGACGGATACCGCACCTTCAAATGCGGCATGAGGTCGAGACCGGCAGCTTCATGCACCAGGGTATAGCTGCCGCTGATCAGGGCCTGGCTGGCGATGATTGCCGCCATAGCGCTCAACAGGATCGCCGCCGGACGCAGCAGCTCCGGAAGCATCACATAAAACGGGTTGATGCTCGGAATGGCCTGTATGGCGGGGTTAAGATGATTCTGGATGATCCAGACGCATTGGCCCATATAATTCAGGATCAGGCAGAGCTTGACAAACGGCCAGCTGACGAAGATGTTGGCCCGTCCGACATGGCCCATGTCCGTGTAAAGGGCTTCTGCGCCGGTGGTGCAGAGGAATACGCTGCCGAGGATCATCAGGCCTTCCTTGTTGTCGGGGCTGAAAAGGACGTGCAGGGCATAAATCGGATTCAAGGCGCGCAGGATGGTCAGGTCGCCGAGCGTCAGCCAAAGCCCTGTGAAGCCGAGGAACAGGAACCAGACCACCATGACAGGCCCGAACAGCTTGCCGATGGAGCTGGTGCCGCTGCGCTGGATGATGAACAGGAGGCTGATGATGGTCAGCGTGATCAGGATGACGACAGATTGGCCACTGCCGAGCAAGTCGTCTACGATCTCGATGCTTCGCAAGCCTTCCACGGCGGTGGTGACGGTCACGGCGGGGGTCAGCACGCCGTCGGCCAGCATGGTGCATCCGCCGATCATCGTGGGAATGATCAGCCATTTCCCGCAATGGCTGACGAGACTGTAGAGTGCGAAGATCCCGCCCTCACCGTGATTATCCGCCCGAAGCGCAATCAACACGTGCTTTATCGTCGTC
>JAEEGN010000075.1 GCA_016280345.1 Selenomonadaceae bacterium
CGCCGTATCGGTTCCCATTTCCGGCGGGAACGGGTCAAACAAGCTGGAGGTCTTCAGCAACACATCGACGCTCTGGTTGATATTGCCCACGAACACCATCGACGCCGAAGCCGCCTTCTCTTCCTTGCCGCGGGCAAAGGAGCCGGACGCCATATAGTCCTTCATGATCTGCACGCCGTCTTTGTCCTTGAAGTTGATGCCTGCCACCTCATCGAAGGCGACGCAGTCCCAAAGCCCCACCAGGCCCATCGTATGCCGGCCCATATTATAGAAAAGGTTGGCGACCGTCGTCTGTCCGCCGGAGACCAGGATGCTGTTCGGCGATATTTCCTTGTACAGATGGGACTTACCGGTGCTTCTGGGTCCCAGTTCGCAAAGATTGAAATTGTTCTCCACCAGCGGTAGCATTCTCGTAATCAACAGCCACTTTTCCCGTTCCTTCAGGGCATCGGGTTCCATCCCCACCGAGCGTAGCAGCACATCGATCCATTCATCTTTGGTAAACTCGCCGCGTCCCCGTTTCAGCTCGTCCATATCGACCGTCGGCATCTGTATCGGCGTCAAACGGTCTATGGCAATCGGCTGGAACTTTTCTTTTTTCTGGCGCTTCCCTATAAAGCCGGAATCCTCATCCTCCTGCTCCTCCCCGTGGGTATAGCTCAGTTGGATGATGCACCATATCCCGCCGACCAAAAGCCGGTCGTACATCTGCGGATAGGATTCGTCAATAGGGATGCCGCTCAGGCCCAAATTGGAAAACTCGGCTTCATAGGCGTCGTCCTTGATGTTCAGCGTCACGCGCACCATGTCGATCACAGTGTGGCTTCCCTTCTGGCGAAGCAACGACAGTATCTTCTGCGCCTCATCCGGCCGCACGAAGTTGTCCGCCAGGATGCGCTTGACATCCTCCATGCCCTCCGCGATGACCTCTTCATCGTCCGAGCTGCAATACTGACCGAGCAGGAATTCCAGCACATATACAGGCACATTGGCCCCTTCCTTGATTTTCTTTGTCAAATCCTTGCGAACTATCTTCCCGTCAAAATTCTCCCTGAGTTTCCGCTTGATCTCATCCCGCTTGTTTGCGGTCATCACCGTCAGCGCTGTCTCCATCGGAATCATCAGCCCCATTCGTCAAAATCCGTAATCGTCTGTAAACGGAAGATCTATCATCACTTGCCGTTCCAGAACCACGGCGTTGCGCTTGCTATCGATTACGCGCAGATAGTATTTCTTGTCTTGGTTGTACGCCTTTCGCTTGATGTCGAAACGGAGCCTGAACATGCGCTCCTTGGGATCGACAGTCGTGCTGTCAGCCACATGGATTACTTCATTGGAGATGAGTTCCCCGTCATCCGCCTCAAAATGGATACGGGCATCGAGCGGCTTCACCGTATCGCTCACCGCTTCTTCTTGCAGGAAATCCAGATGCACCATCAGATTAGTGATTTTGTTGATGTTGGAAACAAGGATAAGCCCTGTTTTCCTGGTTTCAATAATTCCCCGCTTCGCGTGGACGGAGAAGCAGGGCACAATCATCTCCTGCGGGGAAGCACCGCCATGCACATAGTTCATTCCGCCGCCGGCCTTGAAGACGCTTGCCCCTTTCGGGAGCATAATGAACCGCTTGTCCTCGCATCCCAGGGAATCTCCCAGCGGGATAGCATATACGCCCTCCCTCGAATAATCCGCGTCGGCAAGCATGAATCTCCTTCCCGTGTATGTCCCCGGCTCCCGGACTTCCTTTTCCAGCTTGTCGCTGGGAGGGACTGCTCTCCTCGTATAGGAAAAGCCGTGGTCAGCGGTCACGATGAAGAAATACACATTCCCGCTCCGGGAGAGTTTGTCGATCATGTCATACACTTCGTTGACCGCCGTTTCCACACCCTCAAACACCTTATCCTCGGTAGGACCGCCTTCTCCGGTAATGTCAACGGCATTATGGTAAATATAGAGAACCTCCAGCCCCGCTGTCAGCGCCTTCAGTTCCTTGCTGCTCATGTGGCCCCGCAAATCCGCGTAACTGATTGCGCGGGAATGGGGATTCGCCGCCTGCAATATCTTTTCTCGTTGCGGTGTCGAAGCGCAGGGCTTCCCATCCAGGAGGACGGTATAATCCTCCTGCATCGTCATCTCATCATGGGGTAGCAACGACGCCATTCCCACTTCCGTGACGGACGGCAGGGAGGTCATCATGGCCTCCACGTGAACTTCGAGATTCTCGTTCCGATGCATCCGGCCAACTAAATCCATAGCCGCCTCATACCGGAAGGCGTCACTGATGATTACCGCCACCTTGCTCTTCATGGGCTTGACCTTGTCCCGGTAGAAATTCCGTTGTAACGGGAAGAACGTTCCCAGCCCATGATTGGCGATCGACTGATTCCAGGCGTACATGATCTTTTCCAAATACTCCGTCTGGTAAATGCTCTCCAAACGCTCCTGCAAAGCGGAAAAAGGCCCGGCGTCGTCCATCCGGTCCAGCGCTACGATAAAACGGCGATATGCTCGGTCATTCTCAAAGTCATAGGTCCAGTACGATGCTACAAGAACAGGAAAGTCCTCCGAGGGTTCAAAATACGACGCGAGCAGGAGTTTGTAGCCCGCATCCAGCGCATCATACTCGTTCCTGTACTTCTGGCCGAAGTGCATCCGCCTTCGGATATCGCAAATCTCCTGGATTCTCTTGCCGGCCAAAGCCGCCGAAATATCCTCCGCCAGTTCCCGCTCAATCATCCAGTCGATGATGATCCTGTCCGCCTCTTCCACATCCGATATGGCGAGGACCTTGTCCACCGCCATCGTCGGCAGGACCTCTTTTACCTCCAGGGCGTCAGCAATCTCGCGGGACATCGTATCGAAAGCCGCCTGATAAAGAACGCTGTTCTTCATGTTGTCGAGCAGGACGCTGGCATTGGATACCCGGGACAGCTTGTATGGCGCCCATTTGGATGGCATATCCTCTGTGTCATCCCGGAAAATCGCCGTGGCAAAAAGGGACATCGCGAAACGGAGCAGCGACGGATTCGGCTCCGTATACGAATAACGACTCGCGGCCAGTTGCCAGAAAGCCTCTTTCAAGCCCAGCTCCGCCAAACGGTCGATGACTGCTTCCTCCTCCAACGGCCCGGAAG
>JAEEGN010000076.1 GCA_016280345.1 Selenomonadaceae bacterium
GACTTCCTGATGGACGGCGGCACGACGGCCTCCTATTGGTACGGGGATTTACAGTATTTGAAGAAAACTCATTAAAGAACCGCCGAATAAGTCCCGTTCGCCTCTGTCGGGTCTATTCCGTCACGCTTCACGTTCGGCACGAAACCCTGATTGCAGTAGAATTTCAGCCCTTCGTAGGTCATGCCGGTTTCCTTGCAGAACTCCCGCATCGTGTACATCCTGAACCCTCCCAAAAAAAATTCAAAAAACACTTGACCGGTAGGCGCTACCGTTTGATAGAATATTAAATAACAGAGGTTTTTGGCGATGACAAGAAAGGAGTCTTTGGGATGAACGGTATTTCCCGACGTGATTTCATGAAGACGGCGGGTATGGCGGCGCTCGGTCTGAGCTTTGCGGGGATTTCCGGCCTCGCGGCAGGCTGCGGCGGGGCGAAGGCCGCCGACGGCAAGACGACGGCGGCGGCGAAAGCGGCTGCGTCCGGGCCGGAGTCCGCCGAAAAGGCCAAGGTCTATTTCACCGACAAGATCGACGCCGAGCATCTGATCAGGCTCTACCAAAAGGTGAACGCGGAGATTCAGGGCAAGGTCGCCGTCAAGCTGCATACGGGGGAGCCCCACGGACCGAACATCCTGCCCCGGGACATGGTGCGGGATTTCATGGCGCAGATTCCCGGCGCGACGATCATCGAGGCGAACGTGGCTTACGGCAGTCCCCGCGCTTCCACGGAAGGCCATCGGGAAACGCTGGAGACGAACGGCTGGACCTTCTGCCCGGTGGACATCATCGACGCCGAGGGCGACGTCAATCTGCCGGTGAAGAACGGATTTCACCTGAAGGAAGTGGCGATGGGCGCGCATCTCGTCAACTACGATTCGCTGGTTGTCCTGACCCATTTCAAGGGGCACGCCATGGGCGGCTTCGGCGGCTCGCTGAAGAATATCGCCATCGGCTGCGCCTCGGGCAAGACGGGCAAGCTGCAGGTGCACGGCGTGGCGGATTACGGCGAATGGGTCATGGGCGAGCTCTTCATGGAGCTGATGGCGGACAGCGGCAAAGCCACCTGCGACCATTTCGGCAAGCACATCACGTTCCTGAACGTCCTGCGCCGCATGAGCGTGGACTGCGACTGCGCCGGTACGGGCGCCGCCGAGCCGGTGATTCCCGACCTCGGCATGATGGCCTCCACGGACATCCTCGCCATCGACCAGGCATCCGTCGATATGGTTTATAACTTCGGCGACGCGCGCAAGGACGACCTCATCGAGCGCATCGAGAGCCGCAAGGGGCTGCGCCAGCTCTCGGCCATGAAGGAGCTCGGGATGGGCAGCGACGCGTATGAATTGATTTCGGTTAACTGAGAAAGGACAGAGGCACATGAAAAAGATATTCACCCTGCTGACACTGGCGCTTTGCGCGCTGACCCTGACGGCCTGCGGAGGCGGCGCGCCCGCGAAAAGTTCCGGCGGCTCCTCCGCGCCCGCGCCGAAGACCGAGGCCCCGGCGACGGACAGGAAAGCCGCCGACGCGTCTTCGGGCAAGCGGGCGCTGGTGGTTTATTTCTCCCGCGCCGACGAGAACTACAACGTCGGCTACATCGAGAAGGGCAATACGCGGATTTTAGCGGAGATGATTGCCGGGGCGACGGGCGCCGACACCTTTGAGATCAAACCCGCGAAGCCCTACCCGAAGGAATACACCCCGGCGACCGAGGTGGCGAAGAAGGAAAAGAACGATAACGCCCGCCCCGAAATCGTTGGCACGATGCCGGACGTCTCGAAGTACGACATGATTTTCCTTGGCTATCCGATCTGGTGGGGCGACCTGCCAATGCCCTGCTATACCTTCTTTGACAAAGTGAAGCTCGAAGGCAAGACCGTCGCCCCCTTCTGCACCCACGAGGGCAGCGGCCTCTCCGGCACCGACCGCTATATCGCCGACGCGACGAAGGCCAAAGTGACCGGGGCGCTGGAGATGAAGGGCACCACAGCGCAAAAGAACCGCGACGAGGCGAAAAAGGAAGTCATGGATTGGCTAAAAAAACTCGGCTATGTGAAATGACGGGAACAGAACCTGTCGTACGTAACGCGGGCTCGGTTGGCGGGTTCTTATGATGATTTTCCGGAGCGACGACGGCGCGCCGCGAGCGCGTCCGTCTTCCCGTCGCGTCCGGATGGGTGTCAATAAAAAATGAATTCAAACATGAAAAATCCATTGTCAAAATCACAATAATTTGTTACACTTCGCTCGTAAGCAAGGAACGAAACTGCATAGCGGATGGATCAGGTGTCGTGCGACTCAATAGGAAAGCTGGTGCAAAGCCAGCGCGATCCCGTCACTGTAACAGCGAGCGATCCGGCACGGGCCACTGGGGCTTTTCCCCGGGAAGGCGCAGGGGAGCGATGAACTGAAGCCAGGAGGACTGCCTGATCGACAATCACCGTTTGACCTGCGAGGAACAGGGAAGGGGATTTTGCGAAACGCTTCGCGCGCCCTGGAGCGGCGTCGGTCGTTTTGTGAGATACCGGACTCTTTCCTGCGAAGGAACGAGTCCGTTTTGTTTTGCCGTTTACCCTCCTGGTGTCATAGCATGAAACCATCCCTTCGGGGATGGTGGTCACAACCTGCGAAAGAGGATAGCTTTCGCGACCGGGGAGCGATGCGCGCCTCTCCATCGTTCCCTTATTCCGGATGCTCCCCGCCCGATGGGCGCGGTCATCATAGGGTTGTTCATACCCCAGCTGCATCCCCTTGCAGCCAGCCCGGAGAATCCGCGTTCTCCGGGCCCCCTCTGCCGATTCCTCCCTTCGGAGTGAATAGTTCACATCACCTCATTTCTTTTTCCTAAACAGCTGCGGTGCAGCTTGTCCCGGGTTGGTGACAGCCCGGGACCCCTCCAGAGAAACATGGCCTTCGCAGGCCTTTCCAGAGATTGTATTCATCCTTTCCGCCCGACGCCTGGCATCCTCCACTGCCAGGCGTCCTCTTTTTTCGCCTCCCTGCCGGGTCCTTCTCCGGAAGCGCTGCCATCCGGCGAGTCGGCAGCCATGACCGCCGACGGCGGGAATTGTCTTGACATCCGTCAGAAACAGTGGTATGCTTAGAGCGAATTACATAGTTTCATAGAATGTATTCATCCTTTCCGCGCGACGCCTGGCATCCTCCACTGCCAGGCGTCCTCTTTTTTTCGCCTCCCCGCCGGGCCCCCTCCGGAAGCGCTGCCATCCGGCGAGTCGGCAGTCGTGACTGCCGACGGCGGGGGCTTTTTTAACATACGTCAGAAACAGTGGTATGCTTTTAATATGAGCGCAAAGGGGCGGTTTCAGGTGAAAACCATCCTTGCCGGTTGCCTCTCAGGCGTTGCCTTGCCCGCTTTTGCCGGCGGCGGCAAAGCCGCCCAGCCTGCTGCTCCCCCAAAGCA
>JAEEGN010000077.1 GCA_016280345.1 Selenomonadaceae bacterium
ACGCGGCGTCCAGCATTTTGTCCGTATCCACGGAAAGCCCGATTTCCTCTGCGGAGAAGGAGAACGCGTGATTCTCGTCCGGCAGGGACAGGATCAGCGCCTCGCCGTTCAGCGCCGTCCTGGCTATGCGCTGAATCTCACGGGCAGCCTCCTCCCGCGTCATGCCTCCGATGGACACAGACCCGGCTTTCATCCCGTATGCCATGCGTCCGTCGCGGATGAACGCGGTTGCCGTGCCGAGAAACGTCATGTCCGCAATCAGCACCGCGGCAAGCGCCGCAGCGATGAAGATCAAAAAATATCGAACGGCTTTCATGAAAAATTGACTCCTTTTTGGAAAATGCCTCGATTCGCATTCCCCAATCTCTTTTCATCATTCTTTCATTTTATCATTCTGTCGCTTTGCCTACAATACTATTTTTATTTTTTTCGGCGCGAAAAAACGCCCCGGAAGGATCGCCCAAAACGGGCGGGGCTTCCGGGGCGTCGCGTATTCAAGAAACGAAAGGGTCAGGCGCCCGTGATGATCCGGCGCGCACCCAAGTAATGCTCCCGCCGCCAGTCGCGGTACAGGGAGTCGAAGTCGATGCCGGTGTGGATGGAGGCGTGGATGAACTGGCCGTCCTGCAGATACATGCCCACATGGGACAGCTCGCCGCTGTCGTCGACGAAGAAGACAAGGTCGCCGGTCCGCAGGTTTTCAAAGGGAACCGGAACGCCCATCATGTATTGGTCGTCCGCCACACGGGGCAGGGAAATGCCCGCCTGCCCGAAGATATAATAGATGAAGCCCGAGCAGTCGAAGCCGCTGGGGGACGCGCCACCGTAAACATAGGGGACGCCCACATGCTGCAGGGCCATTCCGGTGATGCGCCGGACCATGGCATTGTCGCCGCGGTTCGTCTCGGGAATGGCACGGCCCAGCAGCGCCTCGTAAACGACGGGACCGACCAGCCCGTCCGGGTCCATCCCGTGGGAAATCTCAAACGCGCGGACGGCAGCCGCCGTCCCCGGGCCGAAGGAACCGTCCGGCACCACGTCGTAGCCGAGACGGACAAGCGCCGTCTGTATCTCCGCAACGTCATTTCCCTGATCGCCGATCTGGAACGCCGTCGCCTCGGCGGAAGGAACGCCGCCAAGACAGAACAGGGAAAGCAACCCTGCGCAAAGCAATTTTCGCATGATACGCCTCCTACGCAAAACACACTTGCAAGAATACGCATCTATTATATCACGAATTCGCGAGGGAGACAACTTGCAGGGAACCCGCCTCCCCGCGGGGCGGTCCGTCCGGCGGTTTCTTACCGGCAGGCCGCAAACGTCCGGGCGATTTCCGCCGCGTCGGTCGTCTTTGCCAGGCATAGCCGCAAAAGCACCCGGGCTTTTTGCGGATTCAGCGCGCCGCTTTCGATGAAGCCGGCTTCATCGGAGGACGGGACCGAGGACGTGACTTCGCCGCCGCATGACCGGGACGCCCGTACGACGATGACGCTCCTGCCGGCAATCTTCGCCAGCGTTTTTTCCGCTTCGGCGGGAATGCTGCCGTTGCCCATGCCCGCGTAAACGAGGCCCTTTGCGCCCGCTTTTTCGGCGGCAAAGGCGAGTGCGCCGTCGTCGCCTTCATGCCCGTAAAGGATATCGACGCGGGGCAGGGCGGAGACGTCACCGAGATCAAAGAGCGCTTCTGATTTGGGGCGGCGGAGCGGCGCGCGGGAAAATGCCGGGACGCCGTTTTTGACGGTTCCAAGGCAGCCTGTCGTCGGAGACGCGAAAGCGGCGAGATTTTGCGTGTGGATTTTCGTCACGTCCCGCGCCTCATGAATTTCGCCGTTCATTACCACCAATACGCCTTTCCCGACGGCGTCGCCGGAGGCGGAGACCCGGACCGCGTCCAGCAGGTTTTCAAAACCGTCGGCGTCGGCCGCCGTCGCCGGACGCATGGCGCCGGTGAGCACGACGGGCTTATCGCTTTTTACCGTCAGGCTCAGGAAATAGGCGGTTTCCTCCATCGTGTCGGTGCCGTGGGGGATGACGACGGCGTCCGCCGCGTCTGCCGCGAAAATCTCGTTGACCCGGGCGGCGAGGCGGAGCCAGATCTCGTCGGTCATGTCCTTGCTGTCGATATTGCAGAGCTGTTCCCCCGTCACGTCCGCGATTTCGCGAAGCTCCGGCACGTCGGCAATCAGGTCCTGGACGCTCAGCACGCCCGCCTTGTAGCCGGTCCTTCCCGCGGCCGGGAGTTCACGTCCCGCGATGGTCCCGCCGGTGGCGAGGACCATCACGCGCGGGCATTTTGCCGCCGAGGCCGTGCCGATATGGAAAAATCCGACCGCGAGAAAAACGGCGCCGAGTAAAAATAATTCTTTCATCCTTATCCTCCTTTATGCGCCGGCGTGGCCGCCAAAAGCTCCGACAGCGCCGCTTCGTCTCCGACGAGGACCACGTCCCGGTGAAGGCGCAGGGCGGAGGCCGGAAGCTCCGGCGTGATGGGGCCGGCGAAGGCACGCTTTATGACGTCCGCTTTTTTACTGCCCGATACCATGAGCAAAACGCGCCGCGCCCGCAGAATGGTGCCGACGCCTATGGTCAGTGCCTGCCGCGGCACGTCCTCCTCCCTGTCGAAAAATCTCCGGTTCGCCGCCACGGTGGAGGCATCTAAATTCACTAAATGGGTTTCGTCCGGGAAGGACGGCCCCGGCTCGTTGAACCCGATATGGCCGTTGTGACCGACGCCGAGGACTTGGAGATCGATGCCGCCGAGACGCCGGATCAGCGCTTCATAGTCCGCACAGGCCGCCGCGCTGTCCTCCGCCATGCCGTCCGGCAGGAAGGTCCGCTCCTTTCGGATGTTCACATGGTCGTAAAGAT
>JAEEGN010000006.1 GCA_016280345.1 Selenomonadaceae bacterium
ATCCCGTCGTTGGCGTGGGCCATGGCCTCGCCCTGTCGTCCCGCCGATCGCGCCACCGCGTCGCGCCGGACCGCTCCCTGTCGATGCCCCAGCGTGCCGAGGAAAAGGCGGCAGCTTCCGCCCATCGCCGCCAGCGCCTCCCGGTCCATTCCCGCGTCCGCCAGCAGCCCGTCCGCCGCCAGGTCCGAAAACGCGGCGAAGCGCGCTCCCGCATCGTCCAGCGGCGCGTTCAGATCGTCGTCCACGCCGGCGACGAAGGGAATGAGCCCGTGGGCCTCGGAAAGCTCCGGTACCGGACGCAGGCATCCGCGCCCGGAAAACAACATCGCCCCGAAGCCGTCGAAATCCCGCGCACCGCCGCAGGCCACGCCGACGCCCGTGATCGCCACCCGCCGTCTCATTTCGCCTTGCCCTTCGTTTCGATCAGGGCAGCGATTTCCCGCAGTGTCGTCAGATGCTCCAGCTCCGGTTTCTCGATTCCCTTGACCTTGTAATCGTCCTCCAGCATCAGCAGCATATCCATATAGTCCATCGAATCCAGCTCCACGGGGATCATCTTTTCCGGTTCCTCCTCCCCGGGAAGCCGGAAAAGCACCGTATCGGCCTCCACATTGGGCCGGATTGCCGCGTCAACGTTCCAGAGGTCAGCCAGTTTGTCCCAGACCTCTTTCTCCAGTTCCGTCATCATGATACACCTTCCTCTTTCTGCTCCGCCACGATCTTGTAAAGCCACGCTTCCCGTTTCAGCGCCCCGGCGCCTACCAGCCGCGATACCACCCGCAGGATCGACGCCGTGTCCTCCTTCACCAGAAAGCGGAAAGACCGGTATCGCCCCGGCAGCAGCAACGTCCGCGTCAGGTGCAGCATCAGCTTCGGCCCAATCTTCTCATCCCGGTACTTCTCCCGCACATAGAACCGCGAAAAATGCAGCGTCTCCTCGTCCGCATGGAGATAAATCCAGCCCGCCGCCTCGCCGTCCTTCAGGATGAAAAACGCCATGGCCGGGTCAAAGGCACCCATCGCCGCGGGGAAATAACGCGCCGCCGCCTCCTCCCCGGCGCAAAGGGCGGGCAGGTCCGCCGCGAGGCTGCCCGTCTCGGCGAAGGACGCGAAGGAATACCCGTCCCGCGCCAGCTCCGCCTCCGGGAAATACCGCTCGGCGCGTTCCCGTGTCGTCGCCCGGGCCAGCGCGTCCGCCATCTCCACGCGGTACTCGTCACCGTACCAGATGCGCTCCGTCTCATAGCCCGACAGAAACTGCGCCGCCGCCCGCAGGACCCGGAGCCGGGGATCGCGCTCCGGCTCGCCCGCGTCCGCGTCCCCCGGAATCTCATAGGGCCACTCCACCCGCCGCGCCTTCGCCGCTGTCAGCAGTTCAAACAGCGCGCGGCAAAGCAGCGATCCTTCCGCATGCTCCTCCCGGATCACCGCGTCCTCGATCACGAAGACGTCCGGCGCGTCAACGAGGTACCTACCGGAAACCGTCCCGACAAAGGCCCCCGTCTCCGAGCGCACCGCCACCCGCAGTGTCCGTTCCGCTGAAAACAAATATCGCTTTCGCATCGTCCGTTTCCTAAACTGCATACCTCATACCACGCTTCATTGTAAGTATCAATGGCCTCTTTAAGGCCACCGCCAGCGATGGCCTTCCTCTGCTCCGGCGCCAGGTCGATTTCCGCCGGATTTTCCGGCGCCTTCTCCGCCTCTTCCTTCGTGATGACGATGTCGATTTCCCGGCAGGCCGCCATCAGTTCCTCCGGCGTATCGCGCTCCATCGCCTTCCCCACTCACTCCGGCGTCAGTTCCACGCCCCTGAATCTCATCATGGTGTCCGACTCCATTCAATATCATGCGGCGTCGCGTTGCCCGTTGAAGCCGCCCTCTATGATCCATTCAAATATGGCCATCGCCGTACCGTACTCCAGGAATTCGTCCTTGTCCCCGGCGTCGTCCAGATTTTTCCCAATAGCCGTCTCGGGGTGGAATTGCAGGCCGACGGCGAAGGTCTTGTCCTTCCTTTCCACCGCTTCGATGATATTGACGCCGTTCGTGACGGTAAATCCCGTCACCGCGAGGCGCGTGTTGTCCACGTTCTTGACGCACTGATGATGCCAGGACGGGGCGTTTCGGAGCGTCCCGGTGTTCACCATCTCGTACAGGCGAGAGCCCTTCACCACCGTGACATCATGATGCGCGAAGTTCCGGTAGGCGTTGGGCGCGGGTTTCCGGTTGCGGTGCTCATAGGGGTATTCGAGCCCCTTATCCTTGAAATACGCGGGAATATCCTGCACGTACTCCGCCCCGGAAACGATCGAGAGCATCTGCATGCCGCGGCAGATCGCCAGCAGCGGGATATCGTGGTCGAGGCAGTAGGACATCAGCAGATAGTCGGAAACGTCCCGTTCCGCGCTGAAGGTCTTGTCCTCGCCGTTGTCGAGCCATTTTTCCGGGGTGTAGAAAAGCGTCGGGCTGATGTCCTCGCCGCCCGGGAACATGACGAAATCGACATCCCGGACGACGTCCCCGGCGTTGGAGTCATGCCAGGTATTGCAGCGCACGAGCTTCGCGCTTGCCTCGTCCAGTGTCCCAATCTCCGTCACGCCCTTCGTCAGGCGTCCTTTGTCGTCGTAGGAGAGATCCGACGACCGAACCGGATCCAGCACGACGCAGACGCCGCCCGCTTCCTCCACGCTCCGGCACAGATCGACGAAAGTCTCGGCTTTCATGTTCGGCCGCCAGGCAATCCCGATCACCGTGGCTTCCGCTAAAGCCGTACCTCCATAAGCGCCGACGATGAAGCCCAACAGAAGGGCAACCAAAAGGCGCCGGACGCGAGCCCATCGCCCCATCCCGCCCCAAAGCCCCTTTTTCCGCCGCGTCTCTTTCCTGTCCGTCGTCAAGAAGATGGCCTCCTTCATATAGTTTTCCCTCCGGGACGAATCCGTTGTCTGCCTCCCGGAGAGGGACTTACGGGCCTAACAGCCCAAATTCTTCGCGCATTTCTTCCACTCTTTTGCCATATCACCGAACCCATATCCGCCCGCGATGGCCTTCATCTGCTCCGGCGTCAGGTCAATCTCCGCCAGGGCTTTGATGTACGTCTGCGCTTCTTCCTTCGTGACGTCGATGTCGATCTCCTTGCAGATCGCCATCATCTCCTCGGGGGTCTTGCACTCCATGCCTTTCAATACCTGCTCCGGCGTCAGTTCCACACCTTTGATTGTAACCATACGTTCCATCTCCTTTCTCATTTTCGGGTATCTCTATATAGTATACGATTCAGGAACAAAAAAAGGGACGGGATTTCATCATTTTTATAATAAATTTTTTGGGAGAGCGTCCACTTTCCAATCGATTCATCGTATAATTTTATGGAGGGGAAAAGCGCCCGGATCGCCGGTCATCCCCTTTGACAACACCGATCAGGAAGGAAGATCACCATGGGAAGCAGGATTCGGCAAAAATACCTTACCACACGAAGCTATATCGAGCACCTGCGACGGCACCCGTTGCCTGAGCTCATGGATGATACCTGCATGGCCGCGCTGTCGAACATCGAGGCGCAGTTTGGCGACCGCGTGAGCCACGGCGCGGGTATGGAGGTCCGGCTCGGCGACGAGCAGCGCTTCGTTGATTACATCCTGAAATTCGACGTGGAAGGCATCCCGTTGCTCACCAGCCAATGGATTGAGATCGACTATGAGCAGTTCGCAGACGGCGGACCCATCGAGGCGTGCCGTTTCGCCAAGGTGCGCCAGGACAAGAGCGGCAGCTACCGGGTGTTCCTCGACGGCACGATGCCGCGCTACGCGGGAATGGAGCGGGCGTGGGAACTACGCCCCGCCCTGGCGAAGCTGACGGAGGCGATGGACCCGGAAGCGACCATCAGGCTGGTGGGCGTGATGGACGTCCGGGGTGCGGACGTTGGCCTGCGGCTGGTGCTCGACTACCCTGACCTCGACGCCATCGTGAAGAATCTGCCCGCGCTGGGCTGGACGGGAGACACGGCAGCCTTTTGCGCGGCGTTTGAGCCGTGGGCGGAAGCGGGCTTCACCTTCGGCCTTGCCCTGGACGTCAGCCCGGAAGGCGTCGGAAAAAAGATCGGGATGGAAACATATTGGAAGGGCAACGCCCCGGACTATGTGGACACGATCATCGACCGGCTGCTGGCGGCGGGGCTCTGCCTGCCGTCAAAGGCGGAGGGACTGCGCCGCTGGATACGACTCTTACCCGAAAGCGACCCCTTCCTCCATACGCGGCTGACGTATTTCAAGCTGAATTATCTCGACGGGCGAATTTACGAGGCGAAAGCCTATCTCGAAACGTCGCCGCTCGTCCATCATTTCGATTTCCCCGCCTTCTACCGGCCGTTTCACCTCGACTTCATGCTTTCGGACGGAGGCGGTCGGCTTCCCCTTACCGACGCGCTGGCCCACGTCAGCGAAGGCGCGGCGGAGCGCGTGAACCACGTGCGGCTCTTCGGCGGTGAGGATTGGCCGGAGCTCGACCGCTTACTGCCGGCTTGCCGCGAAAAAATGAGCCGGATCGAGATGGTCGTCCGAAAGCCGGTGTCCGAGAACTGGCTGCGGCGCGCGCTTGAAGCAGGGGTAAACGCTTTCCTCGTCGAGGTCACGGACGACACGGCGGAGAAGACGCTGGCGGCGTTGCGCGCCCTCGGCGCCGGGCGCGGGGCGGAAAGCGGCATCGAGATCAAGGCGCGCTGGACCATGCAGGCGGAAAACGCGGCGGCATTGCCGGAGCTGACGAAGCAGATGAACGCGCTCGGCGTCAACATGCTGCTCATCACGGGCATGATCCCCGCAAGCGGCATGGCGCCGGAACCGCCCACCCGGGAACAGATGAAGGCGGCGGCGGATTTCATCTGGGGCTGGCGGTTCAACGAGGAGGAGAACGGTGGCGTCGTCATCGAGATCGAGACCTGCTTCTCCGTCATGCAATCGATGATGTGCAGCGGCGGCCCGAACCAAAACATCGGGCTGAGCTTCGACCGCGGCTGCGAGGGCGGGCGCGCCTTCATGGCAATCCTGACCGACGGGACTTTCTCGCCTTGCGTCCACCTTGCGGGCGAATCCGCCCCGTCCCTTACCGACTACTGGGACCGCTCCAAGGCGCTCAAAGCCCATCGGGAGGCGACCGGCATGCGATCCACCTGCGCCGGCTGCGCTTACGTTTCCCGCTGCTCTCCCTGCCCGGCGGCGCCTGATCAAATCGAACGCTGTTCGCTGAAAGCGTAAACGAAGCAGCGTCTATGATTAACGGCGAGACCCACCCTGATTCCGTAAAAGAGAAAGAGGCCTTCCGCAACCGATGACGAGGGCCGAAAAAAGCAGAACGGCCCATTTAGCCACAAAAGCGAAAAAGATATGAAATAAGCCTTCCGGAGAGGATTCCATCACTTCCCGGAAGGCTTATTCCTATGCTCCGCTGTTTTTCACTTGCGCAGCATACTTTGCCCGCACCGCTTATGACTGTTCCGCGGAAACGGCAACGCAATCTCCCGGAGATACATCAAGCGCCTCCATCGTCTCATTGAAATTCCAGTCTTTCTTTGCCATAAGAGCGCGTATCGTATTCGATTACCTCAATCCGGCCTTCCGCATGTACTGCTTCATCGAATTGTCCATGCCCTGCTCAGATTGAACATTTCCCCTTCCTCATCAATATCCGTTCCCGTAGTGGGATGACAAAGTTCGCCGTTTCCCGGTCGGCCCCCTCCTCAGGCATCCTTATGTTTCTTCGCCTCGTAAAGCGCCTGATCGGCCCGCTGGAAAAGGTCCAGCGTGTCATCTCCCGGCTGGGCCTCGGCGACGCCGACGCTCGACGTGAATCTTGCGCCGTCCGGCAGCACGCGCGACGCCGCCACCGCCGCGCGAATCCGCGCGGCCACCGCTTCCGCCCTCTCCCTGCCGGCATGGGGAAGGATCACCATGAATTCGTCGCCGCCCCACCGTCCGGCCGCGTCCGTCGGTTCCGTATTGCCGGCAATCGCCTTCGCCACGGCTTGCAGCGCAAGGTCACCCACATCGTGCCCAAACCGGTCGTTGACACTCTTGAAATCGTCCACGTCCAGCATGAGCAGGGCAATCCGTGAAAGGCCGTCGTCCTCGGGCGAGACGTTCTCCCCATAACAGTCCATGAAAAGTTCCATCGCCTTCTGGAGGGCGC
>JAEEGN010000078.1 GCA_016280345.1 Selenomonadaceae bacterium
CTGCTGGGCTTCCTGGCTCAGGAGATAATCGACGAACTTCTTGGCAGCGTCAACGTTCTTGGAGCCCTTGAAGATCGCGACCGGGCTCGGAACCATCAGCAGCTCTTTCGGATAGACCATGGCGAGATGCGCGCCCTTGGCGATCTTGCTGTTGGTGATGTAATCAACGCCGAGGCAGGCGGTGAGCTCGCCGGCGGAGGTATCGTCAACGACCTGGCCGGAGCCCTTGCCGATGCGGGTGCCGTTGGCATGCAGGCGATTGAAGAAATCCCAGCCGAACTGCTTCTCGAGCAGCGCGACGCTCATGTAGGACGTGCCGGAAAGCGCCGGATCGGCGATGCCGAACGCGTTCTTGTACTCAGGCTTCGTGGCCAGGTCTTCCCACTGGGTCGGCGGCGTCTTCACCTTGTCGGTGTTGATGACGATGCCCAGCGTGCCGAGACGGGCCGCCGTGAAGGATCCATCGTAATCGTTGAACGGGTTGAGGAGCTCGCCCAGGTTGGACGGCTTGTAGTTCTCCAGGATGCCCTCGGACTTCATCTGATAGAAGTCAGGCACTTCGCTGGTCCAGATGACGTCGGCCAGGATGTGGCCGCTCTGGCGCTCCGCCGCGATCTTCGCCATCAGCTTGCCGGCGCCGGCGGACTGGTAATCCACGTCAATGTCCGGGTACTTCTTCTTGAAGCCCTCGATAATGCCGCTGATCAGAGACTCCTTCATCGAGGTGTAGATGACCAGCTTGCTGCCCTTGGACGCCGCGGCGCCCGAGCCGCTGCCCGAAGACGCCGGCTTCTGGGGGCCGCCGCCGCAACCGGCCAGGAGGGCGGATGAAACCACCATGACCAGCAGCATCAGAAACGCGATACACTTTCTCCTCATACTCTCACTCCTCTGAAAATAATTAAGGATGCGCGTCCGAAAGAGAACACTTTCGGAAAGCCTATACCCATATTATAATCGCCCGGCGGCAAGAAAACAAGCCTTATTTCGCATTATTTCGCGGAAAACGCGCGGAAATCTTTTGCCAAATCCGCCGCTCTATAGTATAGTAATATAAGGTGCGGAAATGACAGTCTCGGAAGGGAGATGTGCTATGTGCGGCGGCTCTGGGCGGTTTTGTGGATGACGCTTGTCCTTCTGGCTTGCAGCCATTGCGAGGCGGTTGGCGTAGGATACGTTCCAACGCCAGGCTTTACTGCGCACCAGTATAACGGGCAGATGAACGGCTACGCCTTCGACTGGCTGCGGCAGACGGTCGTCAAGGGAGGCTATTCCCTGCGGTACTGGCCGCACGACAATTATGACGCCATGGCGCGCTCCCTGACAGCGGGGGAAGTCGACGTCATCGCGGGCTACGGCGACCGGCCGAAGACGCCGGGGATCACCTTCCTCTCCATCGGCGAGCAGCCCTGCGTTCTCTACAAGAATCCCTTCCGCGACAACATCTATTTCGATGATTTCAAGGCCTTCAATGGCTGCCGCGTCGCCCTCCTCCGTGGCTCCTCCGAGGCGGAGGCCTTCGCCCGTTACGCGAAGCAGCACGCCTTTTCCTACCAGGCGGTTTTCTTCGATGACCACCACGGCGTGTTCCGAGCCCTGGACGCCGGCACCGTCGATATCGCCGCCGCCAGCATCTTCTACGGGACCAAAGACTTCCGCGTCGTGGGCTTTTTCGGCAGCACCAGCGCCTGGCTCGGCTTCCGCGCCGGCAGCCCGCTCTATGACGCCATCGCCAGTTTGCAGCGCCAACAGCTTTTCACGATGAACGACCCGGCGGACAAGATTGACGTCCGCCGGTACCACGGCAATACCTTTCACCACTCCACGCTGACCCGGGAAGAAGTCCGCTGGCTGGAGAAGAACCCGACCCTCCGCCTGGCCTGCTTCAACCGCGCCCCCCTCGCCTATACGGACAAGGAGACGGGGCAGCCGATGGGCATCAACATCGACATCATGCAGTCCCTGGCCGATATGGTCGGGATGCAGCTGAAATTCGACTTCCTGGTCCCGGGGACGGGGACCTTCGATCCCATCCGGGGCGGCTCCGCCGATGCCATCGGCAGCGTCGTGAGCCTGGAGGGCCGGACCGATCTGAACGGAGTCCAGCTCACCCTGCCCTACCTTTACAGTTACATGGTCTTTATCGGCCGCCGGGGCGCCGTCTTCGATTCCAGCCAGTCTTACAAGATTGCCCTGACCGAGCACTCCACCGGCATGGCCGCCTGGCTCCGCCAGAACTACGCCGACTGTCCCGTCACCTTCTTTCCGTCGCAGGACGCCTGCCTGCAGGCGATCCTGTCCGGCCAGGCGGACTTCACGCTGCAGAACATCAGCGTCGCGACCCGGATTCTCCAAAGTCCCCGCTATGAAGACCTTTTCCTGTTGCCATCGCCGCTGATCCCGGAGAATTACTGCCTGGCCATCAGCGCCGGCGCGCCGCCGGAGTTCCTCTCCATCCTCAACAAGGGGATCCGGGCCCTGGATCCGGAGCAGATCCAGGCCATTGTGCTGAACCATACGGCCAACGCGCCTTACCAGCAGGACACGTCGGATTACCTCTACCAGTTCCGACTGGCGCTGGCGGCCAGCATCATCCTGATGGTGCTGCTGATCCTGCTTCTCTACTACGCGTTCCGCCAGAAGCGCACACATATCCAGACGCTGACGGATAATAACGCGGCCCTGACGCAGGCCATCTCCGATGCCGACTTCGCCAATCAGGCGAAAAGCCGCTTCCTGGCCCGCATGAGCCACGAGCTCCGCACCCCGATGAACGCCATCCTGGGCTTCACCTCCATTGCCCAGGGGCAGACGGGAAACCCGACGGCCATCGCCGGCAGTCTCCAGAAGATACGCCTCTCCTCTCAGGCGCTGCTTTCCATCATCAACGACATCCTCGATATGTCGGCCATCGAGAGCAACAAGCTCCAGATCAAGAACGCGCCTTTCCTGCTGGACGATACCATCACCACCGTCCGGGAAATGTACCAGCCCCAGTGCGAGTTCAAGGGGGTCTCCTTCGACGTGGGGGACCGGGTTCAAAACCGCCGGCTGGGCGGCGACCAGAACCGTCTGAACCAGATTCTGCTGAACCTCGTCTCCAACGCGGTCAAGTTCACGCCGACGGGGGGCTCGGTGCGGGTCAATTTCGACGAGGAATCCATCGCGGGCGAGACGGACCGCGTTCTGCTGGTGATCCGGGTCACGGATACCGGCATCGGCATGACCGACGAGTTCCGTCAGCGGCTGTTCCGCCCCTTCGAGCAGGCATCGGCCCTCATCTTCCAGAAATACGGCGGCAGCGGCCTCGGCCTCTCCATCACCAAGAACCTCACCACGCTGATGAACGGATCCATCGACGTGGTTACCGCCCCGGGACAGGGAACGACCTTCACCCTCCGCCTGCCGTTCCAGCGGCTGGAGGCAGAGCCGGATTCCGGAAACGCTTCGGCGAACGGCGCTTCTCCCGCCTATGATTTCAGCGGCCGCCACGTCCTCGTAGCCGAGGATAACGCCCTGAACCTTGAAATCGCCACCGCGCTTCTGGAAAACGTCGGCCTCACGCTGACAACGGCGGCGGACGGCCAGCAGGCAATCGATCGCTTCGAGGCCTCGTCCCCCGGCGAATTCGACCTGATTCTCATGGACATCCAGATGCCCATTCTCGACGGCTATGAGGCCACCCGGCGCATCCGGGCCTCCGCCCGGACCGACGCCGCTTTGCCCATCGTCGCCATGACCGCCAACGCTTTCCCCGAGGACATCCAGAAAGCCCGGGAAGCCGGCATGAATGACCATCTGGCCAAGCCCATCGAGGTCGATAAACTCTACCAGACATTGGCCAGATACCTCCAGTGATTCCGACAAAAACATCGGGCCGCGCCGCGGCCCGCTTGAAAGGGATGCATACTGTATGAGCAGCAATACCTTTTCCTCGCGCATAGGCTTCATTCTCGTTTCCGCCGGTTGCGCCATCGGTCTCGGCAACGTCTGGCGCTTCCCCTATATCGCCGGCAAATACGGCGGCGCGGCCTTCGTGCTGACGTATCTCCTGTTCCTCGCCATCCTGGGCCTGCCCATCGTGCTGGCGGAATTCGCCGTGGGGCGGGCCAGCGTGCGGAGCGTCGCCACTTCCTTCGACGCGCTGGAACCTCCGGGCACGAAATGGCACTGGTACAAGTACGGCGCCATCGCCGGCAACTTCCTGCTGATGATGTTCTACACCCCGGTCTCCGGCTGGATGACCTACTATCTTTACAAGGAGGCCGTGGGCGGCTTTGAGGGCCTCGACCCCGCCGGCATCGGCGGCGTCTTCGGCGGACTCCTTTCCAGCCCCGGCGTCATGGCCGGCAACATGATCCTGATGGTGCTGCTGGGCTTCGGCGTCTGCTACCTCGGCGTCCGGGCCGGCGTCGAGCGCATCACGAAGCTCGTCATGTCGCTGCTGCTGGTGCTGATGGTCGTTCTGGCGGTGAAATCCGCCACGCTGCCCGGCGGCGAGGAAGGCATCCGCTACTATCTCTGGCCCGACTTCGCCCGCTTCGCCGAGCACGGCCTCGGCGAGCCCATCGCCGCCGCCATGGGACAGGCCTTCTTCACCCTGAGCATCGGCATCGGCGCCCTGGCCATCTTCGGCAGTTACATCACCAAGAAAAAGAAGCTGACCGGCGAGGCCGTCTGGGTCATCCTGCTCGATACCTTCGTGGCGCTGATGGCCGGCTTCATCATCTTCCCGGCCTGCTCCAGCTACGGTGTGAGCCCGGACAGCGGCCCGAACCTCCTGTTCATCACCCTGCCGAACATCTTCAACAACATGCCGGGCGGCCGGCTCTGGGGGACGCTGTTCTTCCTGTTCATGTTCTTCGCCGCCCTGTCCACCGTCATCGCCGTCTTCGAGAACATCATCGCCTGCCTCATGGAACTCATGCGCCGCGACCGCAAGACGGTCATCCGGGTGCTGTGCCCGGCGATGATCCTGCTGGCCATGCCCTGCGTCCTGGGCTTCAATCTCTGGGGCGCCTTCCAGCCCCTGGGCCCCGGCAGCTGCGTCCTCGACCTCGAGGACTTCCTCGTCAGCGACAACCTGCTGCCCATCGGCGGTTTCCTCTACATCACCTTCTGCACCAGCCGCTACGGCTGGGGCTGGAATAACTTCCTGGCCGAAGTCAATGCCGGCCAGGGGATTCCGTTCCCCACGGCCCTTCGCTTCTACGTGAGCTACATCCTGCCGCTGATCATCCTGGCCATCTTCGCCAACGGCTACTACGCCCGCTTCTTCCACGGGTGAGCCGCGCCGGCCGTCGTAACGCGAACGCCCCGCGCCATGAAAGCGCGGGGCGTTTTCCGTCGCCGCCTCCGTTCCCGCCCGGCACAGCCACGCCGTCCCCCCCTCCTTGACGGGGTTTCCCGGATTTAGTATAGTAGATTACAGAGTTATTGTCCGTCATTTCGCATGAAAAAGGAGGAATCACGATGGCAGAGAACAAGAAGTACACCCCGGAGGAAATCGAGGCCCTGGCGGAGCAGGCGTCCCAGAAGGCGATGGCGCATTTCAAGGAGGGGCTGAACTGCGGCGAGTGCGTGTTCCAGGGGTATCTGGAACTGGGCCTCACCGACTACCCGCCGGAGGTCATCGCGCTGGTGTCCGGCATGGGCGGCGGCATGGGCTTCACCAAGCACACCTGCGGTGCCGTGAACGCCGGCATGTGCGTCATCGGCAGCCGCCACGGGCGCAAGAATCCCTTCGCCAAAGCGACGTTCGAGGAGCGGGTGGACGAACTCCACCACGAGGGCACCGGCATCTATCCGCGCCACGGCGAGTACGTGCGCCAGTGTATCGCCGAGTGGGGAACCATCGAGTGCCGCGATCTCTGCTTCCCCTTTGACGAGACGACGCCGGAGGGCAAAAAGGATCGCGCCCGCAACTGCAAGAAGCTCATCGGCTGGTGCGCCAAGGCGGCGACGAAGGCCGCGCTGCAGGATTGAGGTGCCGCTATGGGAATGAAAATCCGCATCGTCGGCGGCGTGACCGGCGGGGCTTCGGCGGCGGCCCGGCTCCGACGCCTTGACGAGAGCGCCGACATCGTCATCTTCGAGCGGGGCGAGCACGTCTCCTACTCGAATTGCAGCCTGCCCTACTTCCTGAGCCGCACCGTGCCGGACAGCGGCAGCCTGCTGATGGTGACGCCGGAGCGGTTCCGGCGCCAATACAACATTGAGGTACGGACACAAAACGAAGTGCTGGCCATTGACCGGGCGGCGAAAACGATTCGCGTAAAGCGCCTCGCCGACGGCGGCGAATACGAGGAACCCTACGACAAACTGATTCTCGCCCCCGGCGCGGCGCCGCTCCGGCCCCGGAGCATCGAGGGCGTTGACGGGGAAAACGTCTTCACCATCCGCGACGTGCGGGACATCGAACGGCTCGACGATTACCTGACGGCCCATGACGTCCGGGAGGTCGCCGTCGTGGGCGGCGGCTTCATCGGCTGCGAGACGGCGGAGAACCTGGTGGAATCCGGGCGCCAGGTCACGCTGGTCGAAGCGGCGGACCAGATCATGACGCCCTTCGATTTCGACATGGCCCAGATTCTGGAAAAGGAAATGATGGACCACGGCGTATCATTGGCCATCGGCGACGGCGTCAAACGCATCGGCGCCGACAGCCTTACCCTGGCCAGCGGCCGGACGGTAAAGGCCGGCGCCGTGGTGCTGGCCATCGGCAACCGTCCCGAGACGGAGCTGGCGAAGGCGGCGGGACTGGAGATCGGCAGTCTCGGCGGCATCCGCGTCAACCACAATTACCGGACCGCCGACCCGGACATCTACGCCGTCGGCGACGCCATCGAAGTCTGTCACCGGCTCACCCGCCAGTGGACGCGGCTGGCGCTGGCCTGGCCCGCCCAGATGCAGGGCCGGGCGGCGGCCGACCACATCATGGGCATCGCCCATCGCCCGAAGGGCGTCATCGGCTCGTCGGTGCTGCGGATTTTCGATCTCTACGCCGCCAGTACCGGCCTTACCGAGCGGGCCGCCCGGGCAGCGGGCATCGCCTGCGACGCCGTTTACGTAATCCCCGCCGACAAGGTGAGCCTGATGCCGGACAGCGCCCCGATTCACCTGAAGCTCGTCTATGAGACGCCCACCGGGCGACTCCTGGGAGCACAGGCCATCGGCCGCGACGCGGCGGACCGGCGGATTGACGTCGTGGCGGCCCTGCTCTCGATGGACGGCACCCTGGAGGACCTGAAGGAAACGGAGCTCTGCTACGCGCCGGTGGTGAGCACGGCCAAGGACGCCGTCCACATGGCGGCGCTGGTGGCGCTGAACCTGCTCGACGGCCGCTTCCGACAGGTCCCGGTGTCAAAGGTGCGGGAACTGGTGGAAAGCGGCGCCTGCATCGTCGACGTGCGCGAGCCGGGCGAGTACGCCGCCGGCCATCTGAAGAATGCCGTGAACGTGCCCCTCTCCCAACTCCGGGAGCGGATGGAGGAAATCCCCCGGGATCGTCCCGTCTATCTCCACTGCCGTTCCAGCCAGCGCAGCTACAACGCCATCATGGCCCTGCAGCAGCACGGATTCAACAACGTCCGGAACATCGCCGGCTCCTACCTCGGCATCTGTCTCTACGAGTACGCCCAGGACGTCCTCGGCGGCCGTGAGAAAATCGTCACCGCCTACAACTTCAACTGATTGCAAGGAAACCGGGGCTGACGCCGAAGATCTTTCTCTTCGGGCGTCAGCCCCTTCGCAACGCGACCGGAAGGACAATCCGCCCTCCTCCCCGAACCCCTTATGATGCCCGGCTTCGCGGCGTCTCCCCCTCGCCCTTGCATCCGCCCGGGGTTGCGTTTTCGCCCGTTTCTTTCTCCGCCGCCGGGAAAACCGATACTGCCCCGCGATAACGAACGCGGCCCGGGGGCCCTTCTCGCTGACGCCGACGCGCGGTTGTCTTTACGGGCGCCGTGCACGGCCGGCAAAAAGTTTTTCATCCGGCGCGGCACCGGCCGCGCCCCGCGAAGGGGCGCAGCCGTTTTTCCTGCCCTGGGGCGATCGCTTCCCACGCCGAAATCGTGAAGCAGAATCGCCTGCATGACGATTTCTCTTGACAGGGGAATTTTCCTTCATTATAGTATTGTTTGTCATAGAATCGTGAACACGGGTTCCGGGAAGGAGGCGATGGGGATGGAAGACGGCTTCTATATCGCGGCGCTTTGCTCGGCGCCGGGCCTCGGTCCCCGGGCCGTGGGGGCACTGTTGTCGCGTTTCGGCGACGCGGAGCGGGTCTGGCAGGCCGATGCGGCGGAGCTCCGGGGCCTGCTGGCGGAGAAGGCGCTGGCCGGGCTTCTAACGTTCCGGCAGAAGGCGCCGGACCGGCCGCAGGAGATTGCCGAAACCTGCGAAAGGCAAGGCATCGGCGTCTGCGTCCCGGCGGACGCGATATACCCGGCGGCGCTGCGGGAAATCTACGACCCGCCGCAAGTGCTCTTTTTCCGGGGCACGCTGCAACCGGCGGCGGAACGGCTCGCCATCGTCGGGGCGCGGAAATCCTCGGTCTACGGGCGCCATGTCGCGGAGGAACTGGCAGTGGAGCTGGCGAAATGCGGCGTCACCGTCGTCAGCGGCGCCGCCCGGGGCATCGACGCCGCCTCCCACCGGGGGGCGCTGGTCGGCGGGCGGACCGTGGCGGTGCTGGGTTGCGGCGTTGACGTCGCCTATCCGGCGGAAAACGCCGCCCTGCTGGACGAAATCGCGGCGCGAGGCGCGGTCATCAGCGAGTACCCGCCGGGGACGCGCCCCCAGGCCGCTTTCTTCCCCGCCCGGAACCGCATCATCAGCGGCCTTTCCCGCGGCACGATCGTGGTGGAGGCGGCGGAGCGGAGCGGCTCGCTGATCACGGCGGAGCTGGCCCTGTCTGAAGGGCGCGACGTTTTCGCCGTCCCCGGCAGCATCTATTCGCCGTCGAGCCGCGGCTGCCACCGGCTTATCCAGCAGGGCGCGAAACTGGTGACGACAGCGTCGGATATCCTGGAAGAATACGGATGGCATCCCGCTGACAAGAAGGGCTGCCAGGACAAGCAAGGCACGGACACCGCCGGGCCAAAGCTGTCGCCGGAGGAGCAGGCTGTTTACGATATCCTGTCCTTCGACGAGGCGCTGACGGTGGATGAAATCATATTCCGGCTCCACGGCCGGCCGGACGCGGCGAACGTCGCGTTCCTGCTCCTGCAGATGGAGCTGGCCGGATGGGTGGAGGAAGACGAAAACCACGCGTACAGCCGCGCGGTGAAGGAGGTAAAACGGTGAGCACAGCGACGAAAAAAGCACCGGGAACGAAGAAAGCGGCCGCCCGGCCCAGGAAGGACGCGAAAGCGACGGCCTCCGGGCCCAGGACGCTGGTCGTGGTGGAGTCGCCGGCGAAGGCCCGGACCATCGAAAAATACCTGGGAAAGAATTACGTCGTGAAAGCCTCTATGGGGCATTTGCGGGACCTTCCCAAGAGCCAGTTCGGCATCGACGTGGAGCACGATTTCGAGCCGAAGTACATCAATATCCGGGGCAAGGGCGACCTGATCCGGGATCTCAAGAAAGAGGCCAAGGGCGCCAGCCAGGTCTATCTCGCCTCCGACCCGGACCGGGAGGGCGAGGCCATCGCCTGGCACCTGGCCTATATCCTGGGGCTCAAGGAGGACGAAAACTGCCGCATCATCTTCAATGAAATCACGAAGCCGGCCATCCAGGCGGCCATCAAGGAGCCCCACCCCATCAATCTGGACCGGGTGGACGCCCAACAGGCCCGGCGCATGCTGGACCGCATCGTAGGCTACAAGCTGTCGCCGCTCCTCTGGCGCAAGGTCCGCAAGGGCCTGTCGGCGGGCCGGGTGCAGTCAGTGACGGTGAAGCTCATCTGCGACCGGGAGAAGGAAGTCCGCGCCTTCGTTTCCGAGGAATACTGGACGGTGGACCTGAAACTCCGCAAGAAGCGTTCCCGGCTGTTCGAAGCCGAGCTCGTCGCCATTGACGGGAAAAAGCCGGTGTTGCCGGATCAGACGTCTGCCAGCAAGGTGAAGGCGGACCTCGAAGGCCAGACCTTCACCGTCACCGAAGTCAAACGCCGGGAGCGGCGGCGCAAAGCGGCGCCCCCCTTCAATACCAGCAGTCTGCAACAGGACGCGGCCCGCAAGCTCGGCTTCACCTCCCGCAAGACGATGATGCTGGCACAGCAGCTCTACGAAGGCATCAGTCTCGGGCGCAAGGGCCCGGCGGGCCTCATCACCTATATGCGTACCGATTCCACGCGAATCTCCGATCTGGCGCTGGCGGAAACGCGCGCCTACGTGACGGAGCGTTTCGGCACCAACTACGTGCCGGAAAAACCGAATCTCTACGCCGCCGGCAAGAACGCCCAGGACGCCCATGAAGCCATCCGCCCCACCAGCGTCGAGCGCACGCCGGAGGAGGTCGCGGCCTTCCTGACGACGGACCAGCTCAAGCTCTATACCCTCATCTGGCAGCGCTTTGTCGCCTGTCAGATGACGCCAGCCGTCTATGATACGCTTTCCGTTACCATTACCGGGGGGAAGCGCTACCTGTTCCGGGCGGCCGGCTCCGAGCTGAAGTTCGCCGGCTTCACGGCGGTCTACGCCGGCGACGACGGCAAGAAGGAAAAGGACGTGCTGCTGCCGGAGCTGACCGCCGGCGACACGCTGGACCTCTCCGCCATCCTGCCCCAGCAGCACTTCACCGAGCCGCCGCCCCGCTACAACGAGGCTTCGCTGGTCAAGACGCTGGAGGAGAAGGAAATCGGCCGCCCCAGCACCTACGCGCCGATCATCGAGACCATCCTGTCCCGCGGCTACGTCATTCGCCAGGACAAGCATTTCCAGCCGACGGAGCTGGGCTTCGTGGTCGTCGAGCTCCTGGAGCAGTATTTCAAGGATATCGTCGACGTGAAGTTCACCGCCAACATGGAGAACGAACTGGACGAGATCGCCGAGGGGAAGCGGGGGAAGAACCAGCTTCTGGAGGAGTTCTACGTTCCCTTTGAAAAGACGCTGACCAAAGCGGACGAGGCCATCGGCCACGTGGAGCTGCCGGTGGAGGTCTCCGACGTGAAATGCGAGCTCTGCGGCCGCATGATGGTGGTGAAGCAGGGCCGTTACGGCAAGTTCCTGGCCTGCCCGGGCTTCCCGGAATGCCGGAACACCAAGCCCTTCCTCAAGGACACGGGCGCGAAGTGCCCGAAGTGCGGCAACGCCATCGTGGAGCGCCGGACCCGCCGCGGCCGGATATTCTACGGCTGCAAGGGTTACCCGGACTGCGACTACGTGACCTGGGACACGCCGCTGGCGGAGCCCTGCCCGAAGTGCGGCAGCCTGGTCCTGCGGCACCATTTCAAGAACGGCCGGGCACTGGTCTATTGCAGCAACGACGCCTGCGAATCGCGGGTCAACCACCCCATCAACCGGGAGCTGGAACGGCTGGCGAAAAAGGCCGCCGCCAAGAGCGCCGGCGACAGCGCGCCGCAGAAAGCGCCGGCCCGCAAAAAAGCGGGGAAGAAGCCGGCGAAAAAGACAACGAAAGCCTGACCAGGGGAAACGGACGCGACCGGCGGTGAAACCGGTGCGCGCCTTGAACAGGGAGGAAACGGGATGCGAGGAAAGGTCATCATCGCCGGGGCGGGTCTCGCGGGCAGCGAGGCGGCCTGGCAGGCGGCGGAACGGGGCGTTCCGGTGGAACTCTACGAGATGCGTCCCGTCGCCAGCACCCCAGCCCATAAGACCGGGGACTTCGCCGAGCTCGTTTGCAGCAACTCCCTGCGGGCCGCCGGGCTGGAAAACGCGGTCGGCGTGCTGAAGGAGGAAATGCGCCGCCTGGGCTCGGTCATCCTGCGGGAAGCGGACGCCCACCGGGTCCCGGCGGGCGGGGCGCTGGCCGTGGACCGTGAGGGCTTTTCCCGGGCGGTCACGGAGCGACTGGAGAACCATCCCAACATCACCGTGTTCCGGCAGGAACTTTCCACCATCCCCCGGGCGCCGGAGGCGGTGACGATCATCGCCACCGGGCCGCTGACCACGGGCCCGATAGCGGAGGTCATCGGCCGGCTGACCGGGGAGGCGTCCTTCTATTTCTATGACGCCGCCGCGCCCATCGTCACCCTGGATTCCATCGACATGCGCCGGGCCTTCCGGGCCTCCCGTTATGACAAGGGCGAAGCGGCCTATATCAACTGCCCGATGACGAAGGAGGAGTACGACGCCTTCTGGCAGGCGCTGGTCACGGCGGAAACAGCGGAAACGCACGCCTTCGAGAAGGAAATCTTCTTCGAGGGCTGCATGCCGGTCGAGGTCATGGCGAAGCGCGGGCCGGACACGTTGCTGTTCGGCCCACTGAAGCCCGTGGGACTCACGGACCCGCGCACCGGCGAACGCCCCCATGCCGTAGTCCAGCTTCGGCAGGACGATGCCGCCGGGACGCTCTACAACATCGTGGGCTTCCAGACGCACCTCAAATGGCCGGAACAGCGCCGGGTATTCGGCCTGATTCCGGGATTGGAGAAGGCGGAGTTCGCGCGCTACGGCGTCATGCACCGCAATTCGTTCCTGAATTCGCCGCGCCTCCTGTTGCCGACGCTGCAGCTGCGCCGGGACCCGTCCCTGTTCTTCGCCGGGCAGATGACCGGCGTGGAGGGCTACGTCGAATCGGCGGCGGCGGGGCTGGTGGCGGGCATCAACGCCAGCCGGCTCCTCACGGGGAAGGCGCCGGTCGTGTTCCCGGAAGAGACGGCCCACGGCGCTCTCTGCCACTACATCACCCACGCCAACCCCGAACGGTTCCAGCCGATGAACGTGAGCTTCGGCCTCATGCCGCCGCTGGTGGAACGGGTGCGGGACAAAAAAGCCAAGAAGCAGAAACTCGCGGTCCGGGCCCTGGAAACGCTGGACCGCTTCATCGCCGGATTATGACCACAGGAGGGAGATTCATCATGGACGCAGCCAATTCGTTCCACGCGACGACCATCGTGGCGGTGCGCCATAAAGGCCGGACCGCCATCGCCGGCGACGGGCAGGTGACATTCGGCGAGCATACCATCATGAAGGCCAATGCCCGCAAGGTGCGCCGCCTCTACCACGGCAGCGTCATCGCCGGCTTCGCCGGTTCCGTGGCCGACGCCTTCACCCTGTTCGAGAAGTTTGAGAACAAGCTGGAGGAGTTCCACGGCAACCTGCTCCGGGCTTCGGTGGAGCTGGCGAAGGAGTGGCGCACCGACCGCATCCTGCGCAAACTCGAGGCGCTGCTCCTGGTGGCGGACAGCGAATCCATGCTGCTCATCTCCGGCAACGGCGAAGTCATCGAACCCGACGGCGGTGTCGCCGCCATCGGTTCCGGCGGCTTTTACGCGCTGGCGGCGGCCCGGGCCATGGTGAAGCACGCGCCGGATATGGCGGCGGGAGATCTGGCGAAGGAGGCCCTCGCCATCGCCGCCGACATCTGCGTCTTCACGAATCATAACATCCAAGTGGAAGAACTGGACTAGGAGGACAGTGACGTGAGCGAACTCGTGAACGAGCAGACGCCGCGGCAGATCGTCGCGGAGCTCGACAAATACATCGTCGGCCAGGACAAAGCCAAGCGGGCCGTGGCCATCGCCCTGCGGAACCGTTGGCGCAGCCGACAGCTCGAGGCGTCGATGCGGGAGGACATCATCCCCAAGAACATCCTGATGATCGGCTCCACCGGCGTCGGCAAGACGGAAATCGCCCGCCGCCTGGCGAAGCTGGTCAAGGCCCCCTTCATCAAGGTCGAGGCGACGAAGTTCACCGAGGTGGGGTACGTGGGGCGCGACGTGGAATCGCTGGTGCGGGACCTGGCGGAAACGGCGGTCCGCATGGTCAAGCAGCGGCGCCTCGAGGACGTGCGGGAAAAGGCCGAGCAGTTGGCCCAGGAGCGCATCCTCGACGTCTTCGTCCCCGAGCCCAAAGCCTCATCGAATCCCCTGGGCCGCCTGTTCGGCGCCGTGGAGGAACCGGCGGCGGAGGAACCGGCGGCCGAGCCGAAGTACAAAGCGGGCCGCGAGTGGTGCAAGAAGCGCCTCGACGCCGGCGAGCTGGAAAACGAACTCATCGAGATCGACGTCGAGGACAGCCCGCGGCCGATGGTGGGGATGTTCGCCGGCTCCAGCCTCGAAAGCATGGGCGACAACCTCCAGGACATGATCGGCAGCCTCGTCCCCAGGAAGCACAAGAAGCGCAAGGTCACGGTGCAGGAGGCCCGCAAGATTTTCGCCCAGGAAGAGTCCCTGAAACTCGTGGACATGGACGAAGTCACGGAGGAAGCCCTCCGGGCCGCCGAGCAGAGCGGCATCGTCTTCCTCGACGAGATCGACAAGGTGGCGGCCCCGGAGCGGAGCGGCGCCGGTCCCGACGTCTCCCGCGAAGGCGTACAGCGCGACATCCTGCCCATCGTCGAAGGCTCCACCGTCATGACGAAGTACGGCCCGCTGAAGACCGACCACGTCCTCTTCATCGCCGCCGGCGCCTTCCACACCGCCAAGCCCTCCGATCTCATCCCCGAGCTGCAGGGCCGCTTCCCCATCCGGGTGGAACTCTCCTCGCTGCGCAAAGAGGACTTCCGCCGCATCCTGGTGGAGCCGAAGAACGCTCTGATCAAGCAGTACCAGGCGCTGCTGGCCACCGAGGGCATCACCCTCACCTTCCGGGACGACGCCATCGACCAGCTGGCCCAGATGGCCCTCACCGTCAACGACCAGACGGAGAACATCGGCGCCCGCCGCCTGCACACCCTGCTGGAGAAGCTGCTGGAGGAAGTCTCCTTCGACGCCCCGGACATGACGGAAAAGGAAGTCGTCATCGACGCCGCTTACGTCACCGGGAAGCTGGCTGACATCACCGTGGACCGCGACCTCAGCCGCTTCGTGCTCTGACGGGACCGCCGGGCGCCGCCTGCGGCGCGCCTCATTCAGGCCTTTACGGCACAATGTCGTTTTCATTTTGGCAACAAAACAGGAAAAGGAGATGTGGTAACAATGAAACTCTGGAAGAAAATTCTCATCGGCGTAGTCATCCTGGCCGCGATTGGCGTCGGCATCATCGGGTACGGCTTCTTCAAGGTCGGCAAAGCCTACACGGAAAAGCTCGTGCCCGACATGATCCGTTATACGCAGATGACCACGCAGGAGCAGGACCAGTACGTCATTTCCCATATGGAGGACCTGCTGGTGACGCTTAGCGATGATAACAAAAACGAGAAAGGGAAAGCCTCCCTCGAGGCGGTACGCAACGATCCCGCCGTCCGTCAGGCGGGCATTGCCTGGGGACGCTCCCTCTGCGCCTCCATCATCACCAACGACAAGGACATCTCGGCGAAGCTGACGCCGGAGGCGAAGGAGAAATACCGCAAGGAAGCCTCCGACAGCGAGGAAAAGAGCAAGCACTTCCAGGAACTCCTGGATAAAGCCGTCAAGGCAAAAGCGCAAAAGTAACGCGGAAAACCATCCGCAAACGGAAAGAGCCTTCCGGGAAAGCGACGCCTCCCGCAAGGCTCTTTTCTCATGGCCGGGCAACGCCCCCGAAGGAGCCAGTCGCCGGGGCGCCCCCGTCTGCCGACAAAAAAGGAGCTGCCCGGGAGGGTTCGCCCTTCCCGCGGCAGCTCGCTGGCAATCATTACAGGATTTTCAGCTGTCTTTTTCTCTGGCGGTCAGAGGCCCGCGAATTTCGTCGTCAGGGCGTCCTTTTCCTTGCCCGCCTTGGCGAAATCATAGGTCTTGAACAGCGGCAGGTCCTTCAGCGGCTTCGCGCCCTTCGGGGCGATGGAGTTCGGGTTGCAGGCGATGCCGTTGGCCGTCTTGACCATAGCGTCGCCGGCTTCCTTCGACATCATGAAGTCGATGAAAGCGTTGGCCTCGGCGTCATGGGCCGCGCCCTTGAGCTTCGAGACGCCGCAGAGCGTCCAGCCGGCATTCGGATAGACGGTGCTGTGGATCTTCTGGCCCTTGTTGCTGACGTTCATCTGGTCGGAGAGGAAGTTCACGGTGATCAGGAACTCGCCGGAGCCGCACTTCTGCGCCGGGGTGAAGCCCGACGGCGTGAGCTGGGCGATGTTGGCCTTCAGCTTCTTCAGGTACTCAAAGCCCTTCTCCTCGCCCATGCTCTGGATAATGGAGGTCAGGAACGTGCTGCCCGTGCCCGACTTCGCCGGATCCGGCATGATGATCTCGCCCTTGTAGGCGGGATCCAGCAGGTCCTCCAGCTTCTCCGGCATCTTCAGGCCCTTGGACTTGAATTCCTTCTCGAAGCGCTGCTCGTTGACGCCGATGGAAAGCGTCTCCAGATAGGTCCCTTTCCAGAAGCCGTCCTTATCGACGTACTCCTTCGGCAGATTCTTCTCCTCCGGCGACGCATACTTCACGGTAATGCCGTCGGCCTTCATCTTCTCGTGGGCGTCGATGGTGCCGCCGAGCCAGATGTCAGCCTTCGGCGAGTCCTTCTCGGCGATCAGCCGGGCCACCGCCTCGCCGGTCGGCAGACGGATGAACTTCACGTCGCAGCCGGTCTTGTCCTTGAAGAGCTTCGACAGCTCCTTGGCGGTGTCCTCATGGAAGGAAACGTACATCACCAGCTCCTTGCCCTTGAGCGAAGGCCCCTTGTCCTCGGCCTTCGGCTTCTCGCCGCCGCCGCCGCCACCGCCGCAGCCCAGCGCCCCCAGGAGGCAGGCCCCGGCCAGGAATGTTGCCGCGATCTTCTTGAAATTCATGTTTCAGTTCCCCCTTTTAGAAATTTTCTGAAATCTACCTCTATTATAGCGCTCCCCTTGTCCGAAAACAAGGGGATTTTTTTACGTCCCGCCGATCCGTGCGGAATCGTGTACCGATGCGCTCCGAATGGGCCTGGCGGGATTTCCCGCCCGGAACGGGAAAAGCCACCCGTCGATTCCGGAGGGGTGGCTCCTTTCGCGGCTCCCGGGAGCCATGATTCTTATTTCCCGCAGAACTTCGGGGCCCGCTTTTCGCGGAAGGCCCGAATGCCCTCCTTAAAGTCCTCGGTGCCCAGGAGCGCCGACATCGCCATGGCCTCGTAGGTCAGGGTGTCGTCGAGGGAGGCGCCGTAGTTGTTGATCTCCTTCTTCGCCATCGCCAGGGCCAGCGGGGCGCCGGCGGCGATCTTTTCGGCCACGGCCATGACCTTGTCGGTGAGCTCCTCCGCCGGGAAGACGCCGTTCACGATACCCAGCGTCAAAGCCTCGGCCGCGTCCACCGGGCGGGCGGTGAACATGAGCTCCTTGGCCTTCGCCAGGCCCACGGTCTTCGCCAGGAAATAGTAGCCGCCGCAGTCGGGGGCCAGGCCGATGTTGACGAAGCTCTGGATGAATTTCACGCCCTCGGCGGCGTAAGCGAGGTCGGAGGCCAGGGCCAGATTGAAGCCGGCGCCGGCGGCGACGCCGTTCACCATGGCGATGACCGGCTTCGACATGGAATAGATGAGTTTGGTGATGGTGGAGGCCTTGATGATGAACTGGCGGCGCTCCTCGGTGGTCCTGAGGCCGTCCAGGGAGCCCAGGTCGCCGCCAGCGCAGAAGGCGCGGCCCGCCCCGGTCAGCACTACGCAGCGGACCTCGGGGTCGTGCTCGGCGTTGTGCAGGTGGAGGATACAGCGTTCCACCAGCTCGGTGCTCATGGAGTTCAGGCTCTGGGGGCGGTTCAACGTGACGATTCCCACGCCGCCCTTGCGCTCAAACAAAACCGCTTCGTCTGACATGATACATCATCCTTTCACTTTTTTCCTATTTTTTCGGCATGGCAATCACGAGGTCCTCCAGCGAGCCCAGCTTCTCGGTAAAGCCTTCGCCCTCCCGAATCTTCGTCGTACCGAAGTCGAAGACGATCCGCTCGCCGCGGCTCTCCTTTCGCAGATAGAGCCACATATCGTTGGCGGCGTTGTAAAGCCGGCA